>CAYWRH010000089.1:0-17978 GCA_964460435.1 uncultured Desulfatiglans sp. | reverse complement strand
GAATAATTAAAATGGTGACAACTTTTGATCGATTCATTGACTTCCTCTTATTCAATTAACGTCAGCGCTGAGGATCGGCGACATGTCGAGCCGTATCCTCAGGCGCTTGGTTGGTGTCTTTCCTCTTTCTTCAGAACGGCTGCGTGACATCGCGGAATAATCGGCGAACCCACAACCGCAAAGCCCTGCGCTTCAGCCGTCTCGATTGACTCGTTGAATGAGTACTTCGACACGCGGCCGCGTGGCTCAGCAAAAAGAAGGCGGCCTCCTGGCTTGAGTGTAGCGTACAGTTCCGCGAACAGAGTAGAAGCACTGGGAACTTCATGCACAACGGCGAATGCCAGCGCGAAATCAATCTGACCGGTAAGATCAGCAATGCCCAGGGAGTCTGACACGCACAGTCGCGTCTGAATACGCCCTCCCACACCGTTGCGGCGCGCGCGATGCGATAACGAGTCGATCATCTTCTGCTGCAGATCAACACAAACGACTCGGCCTGTTGGTCCTACGAGTCGTGCCATCGGCAAGCTGAAAAAACCCATTGCACATCCGGCATCCAGAACGTGCATGCCCTGAGTCACATATGGGGCTAGGATCTTCTGGGGATTCTGAAAGATCGCCCTGAGAGGCGACGCCAGAAGATAACCGACCCAAACGGGACACATATGTTGATGGTGCTTGCTTTCTGTCATGCTGACACCAACAGGTATTAGTAGGATTCCTACTATTGCAATATATAGGATCCCTACTAGTATAAGTGTTTAAGCTGAATTACATTAAATATAAATGTTAATAATCAAATAATAAATAAAAAAAGCAAAATAATAACTAAGACATAAATTAATATAAATAAACAAATTAAATCAAGCATCTCTTCTTTGTAGAAGAAATAAACAGGATGATTACAGGGTCGGAATCGGATACCCAAACGGGCACCAGTTATTTAATATCCAATTGTCAAAGGACAAATCAAATAATATCTTAAGTCTACTCTCTTTTTAGCTCAATATATTTGCAAAGATTCAAGGGCGACCCCGTTTCTTTTCGTTTCTTTCCTTAAAATAGCAGTAGCTCTCAGGGTGCATAACACGCTGCACATCTGTTCAAAATCTTTTGCTAATATATTCCTGTCTGGTATATCACCTTTAATGCTTGTTAAAAAATGATGTCTCTGTTTCAGCCCAGGACCCTTTTTACAACATCGGCGATCTCTTTGCAGAATCTGGTTGTAATATCTTCAGAAGGCCCTTCAACCATTACCCTGCACATGTTCTGGGTCCCGGAATAGCGGACAAGCACCCTGCCTTCATCCTTAAGTTCCCTTTCCACCCTCTCTATAATCTCCTTTATTTCTGGCTCTGTATTTATGTCAGGTTTTCTTTTTACATCAACATTTATAAGCTTCTGAGGAAAGATATCCATCATACTTGCCAGTTCTGAGAGGGGTTTGGCTGACCTTACCATTGCTGCCAGAAGTTTAAGGGCGGCAATAATACCGTCGCCTGTTGTATGATGATCAAGAAAAATCATGTGCCCGGAATCTTCACCCCCTATCACACCGCCAAGCCTTATCATGTCTTCCATAACATAGCGGTCACCCACCCTGGAGGCATGATGCCTCAAACCATATTTTTTGCAGGCCATCCTTAGGCCAAGGTTGCTCATCACAGTGCTTACAAGAAGGTCATTTTTAAGGCGGCCCTGCTCCTTTAGATAATTTGCGCATATAAGCAGTATCTGGTCGCCCGTAATTTCGTTACCCTTTTCATCTACTGCTATAAGCCGGTCACCGTCGCCGTCAAAGGCAAGCCCGATTGCCGCCCCATTTTCAATAACCTTTTTTCTGAGGTCTGCGGTGTGCTGAGAACCGCAATTATCATTAATGTTAATGCCATCTGGTAGATTGTGGATAACATCAACATCAGCCCCCAGCTCCCTGAAGACGGAAGGCGCCACTTTATAGGTGGCGCCGTTTGCTGTATCCAGCACTATCTTCATTCCCTCAATGGAGAGATCCCCGGGGAATGTATTCTTAAGAAACTCAATATATCGGCCGTTCACATCATTCAGGCAAAATGCCTTGCCCATCTCCTTTACAGGGGGCACAAGATCATGCAGGGTGTTATTCTGAATCAGCTCTTCAATTTCCGCTTCCTGTGCATCAGTGAGTTTGAATCCGCTGCCAGCAAATAATTTTATCCCATTATCCTGGTAAGGGTTGTGAGATGCTGAAATAACAATGCCGGCACTGGCTCTCATGCCTTTAGCTGCAAAGGCAATCCCTGGAGTTGGCAGAACACCGAGCATGTAAGCATCTCCTCCCATTGAGGTTATGCCTGACTCAAGCGAACTCTCCAGCATGTAACCGGATATGCGGGTGTCTTTGCCTATTACAACCCTGGGGCGTGCCTCCCTTTTTTTAAGAATATATACAACCGCCTGACCAATGGCAAAGGCGATCTGGGCGTTCATGGGGTACCTGTTTGCCTCTCCCCTGACTCCGTCAGTGCCAAATAATTTTTCCATTATTAATCCTCCTTCAGAAGCTTTTTATAAAGTGTCAAACGCAATTTCAAAATGCCGGATGCCTTAATATCAGGGGCATGCTTGTACAGAGGCACGGCAGATCAGGAGCTATACGGCAAAGAGCCCCAATGATGGCACTATCTTCCCTGCCTTTTCACAGAAGGCATCAATGATCCCCTGAAGCCATATGGTGCCCATCCCTGATACGTGAGGAGGAAGCCCCTGTATGGCTGATATGTAATCCGCCCCTTTTACGTTTAGTGATTTGTTAAAGGCAGAGAGAAACTCATCTTGTGAGCTGCTGATCATACTGTTTGCAATCCCCCCGGAAAAAAGCCCTGCTATTTCTGCAAATTTTGAATAGAATTCGTTTTTCCCTTTTGTGAGGCTATCCTTATCAGCGCCGGTCGTCCTGACCTTGCCTGCCAGTATTTCAAGCCGTTTAATACGTTCCCTTTTTGCCAGGGCCAGCTTCTCGGCAGCTCCTTCAAACACAAGCCTGCCCAATTCCTGTGAATCGAAAAATGGGCGCCTCACATGGGCATACCACTCGTGAAGAGCCATCAGGCTTGCAAGATAGATAATATTATTTTCAATAATACGGCGGAGATTGGGATAGGTTTTTGGCCTGAAATCAATGACTTTTCCCTGATAGGATTTCCCTATGATAAGCTTGTTGTCATCAATATAGTCATTCCGAAGCACGGAATTGGCTGCAACCACATTCCCGAACCCCATGCGCAGGGGGCCCACAATGCCTCCCTGTCCCCCCAGAAAAATAGGAGGCTGATTGAGCATGACGCCCCTGGGCACGTCACCTATCAATGAGGCCGTTGTTTTATCGCCGTCAGGGGTAAAATTAAAGTGTATATATGAACTCCCCACCTCGCTGTGATCCTTGCGGCTTTTTCCTCCGGCCATCAGGCAGTCACAGAAGTTGATAAGGCTGCCCAATGTTACAAAAGGAAATAGGATAGTCTGCTTAATGCCCACACAGTGGGCGCCGTTTGCCTCCTCTTCTAAAATACACCCCTCACGCACCTGTGCGCCTGAGCCCATGCTGGCCTTTTCAAGAAATACCGAGTCTGAAAAAAAGCCCCCTTTCAGCTCCACCCCTGGCCCAAGCTGGCAGTTGTTTATGGTAACCGGGGCCTCATAGCCTATCTTAACGCCTGCTGAGATAACAGTCTTTTCACCATAGATCCTGCAGCCGGGATATATCTTTACCCCTTTAGAGGATATGTTTTCTGTTTTTATTTCGTCGCCCAGGTCAAGGCTAAATGGATTTGGTATATCAACACCTTTGTTAAGAAGCTCCATGATCTTATCATGACAACGAAGTTTAATTTCCATATATTTCTCCTGAAAGCCATTTGTATAAATTAATTCCATTATATTATCAAATATATTTAAGCAGAAGAGGCCCTTGCCTGATCTCTTTTCTCATTGACACATGATGGGGATGCCCATATATTCACCTGAATAATTAAAGATGGCTAATGTGATTCATCATGACCCGCAGAAGTTTTCCATGGCTCTCCGTGCGCTTCTCATCGCACACAGCCATTTGGATTTTAAGAGTAAACAGGCCTCATCCAGGCCAAAGGTTAAAAGGGATAAAGGCATGGTTTATACGAATTCACCTCTTTTAACTTCCAGTCATTCCGAAGTGAACGCGGTGCTTTCCGGCATGATTAAAAACAATTTTTCATAAAGGAGAAATCAAGTGAAAAATCTGAGGGTGATCCTCATCAGCGGACTTTCCGGATCCGGAAAAACAACAGCAATCAAGGCGCTTGAGGATATTGGTTTCTACTGTGTCGACAACCTGCCCATTCTTCTTCTGCCGCAGTTCCTTGAACTTTGTGAACAGTCTGACGGAAAGATATCAAAGGTTGCAGTGGTAAAGGATATAAGAGAAGAGGCCTACCGTCCTCTGTTCAGGGTTGGGGAGGATTCTGTAAACCTGGAAAAACCGCCCATAAAAGCGGAGGAGGCATATAACTTCATAGATATGTCAGAGGAGTCCCGAAGGATTTTAAATGATCTGAAAAAGAGGGGTTATCCTATTGAAGTTATCTTTCTGGAGGCAAAGGATACAATCCTTATAAAGAGGTTCAGCGAGACGCGGCGTCAGCATCCCCTTGCTGTTGGCGGTTCTATCAGGGACGGCCTGCACATGGAAAGAAGGCTGTTGCAGTTTTTAAGGGACATGGCTGATTATGTTATTGATACATCCTTAATCAGCGTCCATGAGCTTAAACAGAAGATACAGCGCTATGTGCAGGAGGAAAATCCCTTTAACCGTATGACTGTTACGCTTATATCCTTTGGTTACAGCTTTGGCATCCCGACTGAGGCAGAGATAGTCATGGATGTTCGCTTTCTGCCCAATCCCTATTTTGTGGAAGAATTAAAGAGCCTTAGCGGGAATGATCAGAAGGTGTACGATTATGTAATGAAATGGGATGAGGCAAAGGAACTGCTGAGGCATCTGGAAAACCTGATCCGTTTTCTACTGCCTCTCTACCAGAGAGAGATGAAGACCCACCTTACCATTGCTGTAGGATGCACAGGTGGAAAGCACCGCTCTGTATCTATAGTAAATTGTCTGGCAGAGATTTTCCGGAAAGAGTTTGATAACATGGGTTTGTATCTTCTGGTAAGACACAGGGATGTTGATAAGGGCTAAGGTGAGTTGGCATGCCCGGTTAATGGCGAGAGAGCAGGATCCGGGTTATAGAACCGTATCAGACCACTAAACAGGCCGCTGCATAAGTAAAATTATTCTATGTTCCGGTGCAGTTTCCGGTAAAGCCCCCTGAACTGATGATATGTGATGCCCAGTTTTTTTGCTGCGATCTTCTGATTATGTTTTGCAGCCTTCAGGGCACTATTTATCATCTGTACCTGAAGGTCATTAACCGCCTCAGGAAGGGTTCTGCCGGAGAGAGTATCAAATGCAGCGGGCTTTTTGGCAGGCTCCTCCCTGTTTTCGGCAGCCCCATAACCCTCCTCATCACATTCAACTGATTTATATGGCGATGAAAAGGGGTCAAAGGTGATATCTGATATGACAGATGAACTTGACCTGTATACAGCCCTTTCAACCAGGTTTTTAAGCTCCCTTACATTTCCGGGCCAGTCATAATTTTCAAGGGCCTTTATTGCCTCCAGGCTGAATCTGGGGATGCCCTCTCTTCCCAGCTCATAGGCCATCCTTGATGCAAAGTGGCTGGCAAGAAGCATGATATCCTCCTTTCTCTCTCTTAATGGCGGAAGGAACAAGACCTCAAACGAGAGTCTGTCCAGAAGGTCTCTTTTAAATCTGCCCTGTGATACCATACGAACAAGATCAGCATTTGTGGCGGCTATTATTCTCACATCCACCTCAATGACTGCTGAGTCTCCAACCCTTTCAAACTGGCCGTATTCCACAACCCTGAGTATCTTCTCCTGCACCTCCATAGGGATTGTCCCTATCTCATCCAGAAACAGTGTGCCGCCATCAGCCGCCTCAAACCTGCCTGACCTGCGCTGGTTGGCGCCCGTAAAGGCACCCTTTTCATAACCGAACAGCTCAGACTCAATAAGCGTTGGGTTAAGGGCCGAGCAGTTAAGGGCTATAAAAGGCCCCTGCCACCTTTTAGAGAGATAGTGCAGCCTTGATGCGGCAAGCTCCTTCCCGGTGCCCCTCTCCCCAAGCAGCAGGACAGGCCTGTTAATGGGCGCCACCCTGGCCAGCAGTTCCTGGAATTCAAGGAATTTTTCAGATTGGCCAAGCGCCTCATTGGTTTTTACGGGGGGTTTTCCTGCCACCCTCTGTCTGGCAAGCACCATTATGGATCCTTTCGGTTAAAATAATTAAGCGGTTTAAAAGGCACTAAAAAACCAATTGATGGTTTTTTTAACTAATTGGTGGGGGATGCTACCACTGGCAAGATTTGCTGTCAAGCTGGTAATTTATTGAAATATCAACAATATTTAAATTTTAATGGTTTGGCATGGATCATGCTCATTACAAAGACAAAACCATAAACCGAGGAGGATTTAATATGGGAATTTTTACAAGATTCAGGGATATAGTGAACTCTAACATTAATGCGATGCTTGATAAGGCAGAGGACCCGGAGAAGCTGATAAAACTGATGATACGTGAAATGGAAGATACACTGGTGGAGCTCAAGGCCTCATGCGCCGGTGTCATGGCTGGCAGTAAAAAGATTGAAAGGAATATCTCAGAGGTAAAGGGCCGAGTGGATTACTGGGCAGAAAAGGCGCCCCTTGCAGTGAGCAAGGGACGTGATGATCTTGCACGTGAGGCGCTCATCCAGAAAAAGAAGTATGCTGAAAGGGTTGCATCGCTTGAGGCTGAATTGAAGGAGCATGAAGCCCTTATTGATGAATACCAGCATGATATACGCCAGCTTGAGGAGAAACTTGCAGCAGCCAGGGAAAAACAGAGGATACTGGTTCAGAGACATATCCATGCCACCAGGAAGAGAAAGGCACAGGAGGATATCAGGCGCGTGGAATCAAGTGATGCAATCTTTCGCTTTGATGACCTTGAAAACCGGATTGAACGCATAGAGGCAGAGGCAGATCTTGTTAACTACGGGAAGGGCGGGGCTCTTGAGGCAGAGTTTGAAGAGCTTGGGCTTGACGATGAGATCGAAAAGGAGCTGAACGCACTCAAGAATTCAAAGGCACAGAAGGAAGAATAGAGATTTCAGGATGATTATTCCCTCTTTATTGCAAAGAACCTTTATAAGGTATATTGTCTTAATAATGTTGTTGATATCACGCGAAACAGGAAGGAGATAAAGAAAGTGTACGGCCCCCCATTAGGATTTTTTGCGCTAATTTTTGGCTTTGTCATTGTGGTGGCGATTATCAAGACAATTGGCAGTGTTGCAAGAGAAAAAGTCAGGACACAAAACAATAACAAGGATGAGATCTATTTTGATTATGATCTTCGTCTGAAAAGGCTTGAAGAGCGGATGGCCAACCTTGAGACAATTGTTCTAGAGCATGAAAGGGACAAAAAGTTTTCGTCACTGTAAATATAAATTTTCTTGAGTATAAGGGGATCTTATAATGGGTATTGTTGAGGCATTTTTTATTCTGGGGGTCATCCTGATATTCTTTGCTTTTATATGCACCACTATTGTGATTATGGTCAAGCTTCTTAAGGGTGGCGCATCAAGAACAGTGCAGAAGGGTTATACCGATGAGGCAAGGATGATTCAGGAGATATACCAGGGGCTTGCCAGGATGGAAGAACGCGTTGAATCCCTTGAAACCATTCTCATGGAAAGGGAGAGGACAAGAAAGGAGAGGGATGGCAATGACAGGGTATAACAGGAGAAGGTATCATCAGGGGAGAGGTGTTTTTATGGGTTCATTGTTCAACAGGGAACGTTTTTCAAGGGATCGTTTTGACAATATCCTTGGCGGAGGATTGTACCGTTCACGTAATGGCGCAATCATGGGCGTGTGCCGCGGCATAGCGGAACACTTTGATCTTTCCGTGTTCTGGGTTCGCTTTTTCACCATACTGCTCTTTGTCTTTACCGGTTTCTGGCCAACAGGAATAGTCTATTTTGCTCTTGGGTTTTTACTAAAGCCCGAGCCTGTGGTGCCTATCAGTAACTTGGATGAGCAGGAGTTTTATGACAGCTATTTAAGGTCAAAGGAGATGGCAACCGACCGCATAAAGAGGCGTTACAGCAGCCTTGAAAGGCGGCTAGAGAGGCTTGAACATGCGGTTACAACCCCTGAATTTGACTGGGAGAGCAGGCTTAACAGCAACCAGTAGTCTTTCTCTGCCTCATTATCTCTGAGATGACCACGCCTGCTGCCACAGATACATTCAGCGCATTGATCTTTCCCCCTGAAGGGATGTTAAGTACCTGGTGGCAGCGTTTAAGCACCACCGGGCTGATCCCCTTTTCTTCATTTCCCACTATGAGAAGGATATCACCCGAAAATTTAAAATCATAGATGGTTTCATTCCCATCGCCAGATGTGCCTATGATCCAGAAACCTGCTTCATCAAGCGTTTCAATGGCCCTGCCCAAATTGACAACAAGAGAGACAGGCACGTGGGCATGACCTCCGGAGGAGCGTTTCATTACCCCCCCTGAAACCCTTGCTGAACGATCCTTTGGGATTATGACCCCGTTAACGCCGAAAAAGGCAGATGTTCTCAGGATTGCGCCAAGGTTACCTTCATCTGTGATGTGGTCGATTGCAAGAAAGAGTCTTTTACCCCTTAAACTGTTGGATGAATTAATCAGGTCTGCTAGCTCTGTGTAGCTGAAACACTCGGTAAGAGCTGTTATACCCTGATGATTTGTGCCCGGCAGAACCATCTCAAGGGTTACGGTATCCTTTTCTAATACCGGGATATTATGTCTTTCGGCAAGTTCGATTATCTCCCTGATCCTTGGCGATGATTTGCCCCTGTCCACCCATATCTCAGCGATGCTGCCTCTATTGTTAAGCATTGCCTCCCTGACACTCTGAATACCGGGTATGAACTGGATCTGGTTCTTTGCCTGCATAGGCCCCTCATGCCATCTCTATATGCCTAATTTTGCCTCAACCTCTGGCATGATCCTTGTGTTCAAACACCTGTCTGCCAGGATTACAGACTCAAGGGCCTTAGTTGCCTTTTCAAGGTCATCATTAATGATCAGGTAGTCATACCAGCGGCAGCTTTCAAGCTCTTTAGCGGCAAGGGCTATCCTTTTTGTAAGGGCCTCCTCACTGTCGGTTGCCCTGTCTCTTAAACGCCGCTCAAGCGCCTCCCTTGAAGGGGGCAGGATGAATATCAGGAGAGAGTCCGGCATCTTTTCCTTTATATTTTTCGCACCCTGTATGTCTATATCAAGGATGATATCCTGACCCGCCTTCAGCTTATCGGAAAGTGTGCTAAAGGAGGTCCCGTAATAATCATCATACACTTGCGCCCACTCCACAAAGGCATTGCTATCGATCATTTCCCTGAATTTTTCTTTATCGACAAAAAAATAGTCCCTGCCATCCTTTTCACCGGCGCGGGGAGCTCTGGTAGTGTGGGAAACAGAGTAACCTATGTCAGTGATCCTTTCCCTTACACCCCTTATCAGGGTGGATTTACCAGCCCCTGAAGGGCCTGATATTACAAATATCCTCCCTTTCATATCTCCTCTTCCGGCTCCAGTTCATCCTTGCTCAGGATCAGGTCAGGGCTGAACCTCTGGGCAATGGTCTCAGACTGGATGGCAGAGAGTATCACATGATTGCTGTCGGTTATTATAACAGACCTTGTTTTTCTGCCCTGTGTTGCGTCAATGAGCCTTTTGTCTTCCTTGGCCTCATCCCTCAACCGTTTTATGGGTGCCGCATTTGGTGATATGATGGCCACGACCCTTCTTGAGACAACAGAATTGCCGAACCCCACATTTACCAGTTTCTGAGTCATAGTTTACCCCCTTATTCTATGTTCTGTATCTGCTCTCTGATCTTTTCCAGTTCAGCCTTTACCTCAACGGCACAGGTTGAAATGATGCTGTCAGATGCCTTGGAACTTATTGTATTTATCTCACGATTTAATTCCTGTATCAAAAAATCAAGCCTCCTGCCAATGGAATCATCCATCTCCATGTATGCATGAAACTGCCTTAGATGACTTCCTGCCCTCACTATCTCTTCGGTTATATCACATCTGGCGGCAAAAAGGGCCACCTCCTGAACCAGCCTGGCTTCATCAATCTCAATCTCATCTGATATGGCCTCTATCCGGTTTTTCAGTTTTTCTCTGTATTCGGTCACTACGAATGGTGCCCTCTCTTCTATTTTATCAAGATAATTTTTTATAAGTGCGAGTCTTTTATCAAGGTCATTTGCGAGGGCCTTGCCCTCATTTATTCTCATGATCTCAAGTGAATCAAGTGCCTGGCCTATAAGCCTTGATATGGCCCTTTTCAGTTCTTCAGGGTCAGGCTCTGCACTCTTCTCTATTATTGCATCCCTGAGCTGCAGAAAGAATTCTGGCTTAATCCTTTCATCTGTGCCAAACTCACTGTTGATCTCATTGAATATTTTTTTATAGAGATCAAGCAGTGGCCTGTTAAGTTCAAGGTTACAGGCTCTATCATCACCGGCAGTTAACTGCATAGATACCTCGACCCTGCCCCTTTTTACCCTGTCAGATATCTCTGCCCTGATAAACTCCTCATAACCCTGCAATGTGATGGGCAGCCTGAGAATAATATCCCTGTAGCGGTTGTTCAACGTTTTTATCTCGGCAGTCAAGAGGTTATTGCCAAGTTCAAGGTCGCTTCTGCCATAGGCTGTCATACTTTTTAACATAATTATGCCTCTATACCTCTCAGTTGATTCTTGTATTTTTCACGCTCATTATTGAAAAAGGCTATGGATTCCTGATCCGCATAATCCCTGTATGACCATTCCAGCGCCTTAAATGTGCCCTTGTTGAATACCAGGGTAAGGTCAGCATATATCCCTTTGCCTAGATATATCCTGTGTGTATAATTCTTGCCTGTTGCAAGCACCAGCCTTTCAAGACAGATATAGCCGGGGTCAATGTTTATCCGCCTTTTACCGCTCTCTGTATATCTCTCTTCTATACTGTTTGAGATCAGTTTTATATTGACAAGCTCTTCAGGCAATATCAGCTCCCTGAATGTAACAAAACGGCGGTAAAGGGGCCAGCCCATCTCCTTCTCATAGTATCTTGTGCGGTCAAACATGAGCCATGGCGTAATAACATCTGTAGCGCCAAATGCCCCATCAAGTTCATCAATCACCTGATCTATCAGCTCCTTCTCAGATGAAAAGAGGCTTGCGATAAGTTTTACCCTGTCTGATTCTCTCGGCTTGCTCATCAGTGATTAGACCTTTGTTTTTTTCCTGCTTTTTATCGCATCCTTTAGCTGTCTAGCGGTTACTGTTGATGTCCCTACTTCACCGACCACTATTCCTGATGCAAAGTTAGAGACAAGGGCAGCAGATTCTTTTGTCATCCCTGATGCAAGTCCAAGGGATAATGTGCTTATCACCGTGTCACCTGCGCCTGATACATCAAACACCTTTTGTGCAACTGTTGGTATATGGCATGGCTCAGCGCCTGACTCAAACAGGGTCATGCCGTCTTTGCCCTGGGTAATAAGCACAGAGCCGCATTCAAGTTTATCAAGGATGTATTCGCCTGCACGGACAAGGGAGTCTTCATCGTTAATTGCAAAACCGCAGAATGTGCCGGCCTCATGATGATTGGGGGTGATTACATCGACCTTTTTGTAGTACATGAAGTTTTCAGGTTTTGGATCAACAGCGATAATCACATTTGACCCGGATACAATCTCTTCAATTGTCCTTATCAGTTGGGAGGTAACAACCCCTTTTTTATAATCTGAGATAATAATGGCGTTAAGACCATCAAGGTTTGATTCTACTGCCCTTAAAAGTCTTTTCATTACTGCATGGTCAACAGGCCTTTTTGTTTCACGGTCATATCTAACAACCTGCTGATTTCTCGCTACAACCCTTGTCTTGATACTTGTCTGTCTTGTGCTATCAACAATGATACCTTCAGTGCTGATGCCGAGTTCGCTGATACGGTCAATCAGGGCAATTCCATATTCATCATTTCCAACCACACCGCAGATAAAACATTTACCCCCAAGGGAGTGAATGTTGTTTAAGACATTTGATGCCCCCCCCAGCCTTTTTGTCTCGCTGGTAACATCTACAACCGGGACAGGGGCCTCCGGTGATATCCGGGCAACATCGCCCCAGACATATTCATCAAGGATTATATCCCCTATTACCATGATCCTGCTTAAAGGGAATCTGTCTATGTACCCTATCAGCTCTTTGCTGGAGTAGTTACTGTTTATGCTGCGCATGCTGTTCTCATAGTGCTTTGTTGTAATTATTTAATATTATTAAAAATAATGATCAATAACAAGGCTGGTAAATTATCATCATGTTGAAATCTTGTCCATAAAAATTCTAAAAACCGGCTGAATTATCAGCTATTCTCTATCTGTTTCAAGACTATTGACATAGTTACACGCCTGAACTAATTATTACAGCTAATAAAACATATCAAAAGAGGCTCTTTTCATTGAAGATAATAATAGTAGGGGCAGGCGAGGTTGGGTTCCATTGCGCCCAGAAGCTGTCGGAAGAGGGGCAGGATGTTGTGCTTATTGACAAGGATCCTGTAAAGATAAAACAGCTCACTGATAATCTGGATGTCCAGGCCGTCACAGGTTCCGGCACAAGCCCGGGCACGCTTAAGGCTGCGGGCATTATTGATGCGGATATGCTTGTGGCGGCTACTGACAGTGATGAGGCAAACCTGATAGCATGTCTTCTGGCCAGAAATCTCAATAGATACATATTGAAGGTTGCGAGGGTAAGGAACAGGGAATACCTTGATGAAAAGGAGCTTTTCGGTGAAGAGCTGCTGGGGGTTGACCAGATTATCAACCCTGAAACCGCAATGGTTGAAACAATAATGAACCTTATGACAGTTCCAGGGGCATCAGATGTCATAAATTTTGTGGACGGCAAAGTTAAGCTGATAGGCTTCACAATCAGGAGGGATTCACATCTGGCTGGCCGCCAGCTTTTAACATTAAGCAATGAATACGGGAATCTGCTTATCGGCGCAATAATCAGGGATGAAAAGGTGCTCATTCCGCAGGGTAAGGATACAATACAGGCAGGGGACCTCATCTACATGGTTATTAAAACGGATGAGATCAACAGGGTCTATAATTTTCTTGGCATAGTTGATAAAGAGGTAAGGGATATCATGATAACAGGGGGAGGCGAGACCGGCCTTGCCCTGGGCAAGTCCCTTGAGAGTACAAGGCTTCACACAAAGATAATAGAAAAAGAGAGCTCAAGGTGTGAATTTCTATCCGAACAGCTTGAAAAGGCTGTTATCATATGCGGTGACGGCACAGATAAAGAGCTTCTCTTTGAAGAGAATATAGGTGAAATGGATTTTCTGATGGCCCTTACAGGCGATGAAGAGAACAATGTCCTTATGTCGCTTCTTGCCAGAGAGATGGGGGTGAAAAAGATAATAACCAGGATAAGCAAGCTCAGTTATATACCCCTTGTATCTGCTATAGGTATTGATACGGTGGTAAGCCCCAGGCTTTCAGCTGTACGGGCAATTCTTCAGTATATAAGAAAGGGGAAGGTTATATCGGTTGCCCCCCTCAAGGGCGAGCATGCAGAGGCCATTGAGGTGGAGGCTCTTGAAACCTCAGATATTGTTGACAGGCCAATATCCCAGATAAAATTCCCCAAGGGCTCCCTGGTTGGGGCTGTAATAAGGGGGGGAGAGGTAATAATACCTACAGGAAATACAGTGATACAGAGCAATGACAGGCTTATCTTTTTTGCCCTCAAGGAGGTTGTGCCCAAGCTGGAGAAACTCCTCACCGTTAAACTGGACTATTTCTGATGAATCTGAACAGTGTTTTGAGGTTTATAGGCATACTTATTATTTTCCTTGGCGCCTCCATGTGCCTTCCGCTCGGGCTTGCCCTGATAGATGGGGATCAAAGCAGCTTTGCCCTTGCATGGTCAATGGCCATTACAGAGAGTATTGGCATTCTCATGGTGCTTTCCACCAAAAGGTACAGGGTTGTGCATCTCAGCCACAGGGATGGCGTGGCGATTGTAACATTCGGGTGGCTGGCTGCCGGGCTTTTTGGGGCAATGCCATTTATCATTTCGGGTGCTATCCCTGATTTTTCATCTGCCTGTTTTGAATCTGTTTCAGGGTTTACCACAACAGGTGCGACGGTTTTACAGAATATAGAGGGGGTTTCGCCCGGAATCCTTCTATGGCGAAGCCTTACCCAGTGGATTGGAGGCATGGGGATAATTGTATTATCAATAGCCATACTTCCATTCCTGGGGGTCGGAGGCATGCAGCTTTACAAGGCAGAGATACCAAGCCCTGTAGTGGATAAACTTAAGCCAAGGATATCTGACACCTCAAAGACTCTCTGGAAGGTCTATATGATTTTAACTGTGCTTCAGATAATTTTTCTTTCTATTGGCGGCATGCCCATAACTGACTCCGTAAACCATGCACTCTGCACAATGCCAACCGGAGGATTTTCCCCAAAAAACATGAGTGTAGCCTTTTATAATAATGGATATTTTGAGGCGGTAATCACTATTTTCATGGTTATTGCAGGGATTAATTTTTCACTTCATTACAGGTTAATATCTGACGGGCCGGGCATTTACTTTAAGGATCCTGAATGCAGGGTGTTTATATCCTTTATCCTGATCCTCACCGCACTGGTGACCTTTAATATATATGGCAGTGTTTATGACTCCCTTTTGAGCTCTTTCAGATATGCCGCTTTTCAGGTCACTTCAATAATTACTACTACGGGGTTTTCATCTGCCGACTTTGAGCACTGGCCCTCTCTTTCCCATACACTCCTTATTGTTGCCATGTTCCTCGGAGGCATGGCTGGCTCTACAGGAGGCGGCTTAAAGACCATGCGTGTGATGCTGCTTGTAAAGCATGCATACCGCGAGATATTCAGGGTGGTTCACCCTCATGCTGTCACGGCAATAAAGCTAAACGGCAGGGCCGTGCCCCAGGAGACACTAAGCAGCATCTGGGGGTTCTTCACCCTGTATCTCCTGCTTTTTGTTGCGTCATCCATATTTATGATTATGCTTGGTCTTGACATGGTCTCCGGATTTTCATCAGTGGCTGCATGTATTTTCAATGTGGGCCCAGGCCTTGGCACTGTCGGCCCTATGGATAATTATATGGGTGTGCCGGTAATAGGCAAGTGGGTGCTGATCTTCTGCATGCTGATCGGGAGGCTTGAGATTTATACTGTCCTTGTACTGCTTACCCCTGAATTCTGGAGAAAATAGATTTATAAATAAAAGGGCAGCAGAGACCGGTTTAAAACCCTTCTCTGCAAGGAGCCGGAAATGTAATTCCTTAACAGGAAATTCAGTGCCCTGGTTCAATAATTGAGAAAATAAAAAACCCGCAGTTTTTGCTGCGGGTTCTTATTTTGATAAATCAACGAATGCTAGATCAGGTTGCCTATTCTCCAGCCGGAACCGGTTGCCTCGGGAATAATCGCAGGATTATCACAGTCACCAACCGCATAGAGTTCAGGAACCTTGCCCTTAAGTGATTCATACAGATCAGTGTTGGTAGTAAAACCAACTGGAAGGATACTGTCTGCCGGAAGCATCTTTTCTTCGCCTTCCTTGGTCTTGATCTTAAGCCCCTCTTTTGTGATTTCTATCAATTTTGCGCCACCAATTACTGTAACGCCCTTTTTCTTGAACCAGAGGAACAGACGGTTTTTGTATTCAGGTGCAAGCCATTTCCCAACATTCTCTTCATTGGGCTCAACGATGGTTACCTGACGCCCTCTTTTTGCCATGAATTCGCCAAGCTGACACCCGTGAATCATACCGCCGATGATAACAACCCTTTTGCCTATGGTCTTAAATGGGTTCCATCCGGCAGGCATCCTGAATTTGCTGAAGGTGTTCAGGAAATCCGGGCTGAAGAATCTGAGCGATAGCTTCAGCATGTTGTAGAGTGTGGTTGATTTTATAACATTCGGGCTGTCGAGACCCTTTACATCAGGATATGAAGGCACAGCGCCAACTGCAACAACCACTGCATCAGGTTTTTCCTTAAGCACTATGTCAGGGGTGACCTCCTTAACCATATTGACCTTAACCTTGAGCTTCTGGAGCTGGGTCTTGAAGAAGGTGATTATTGAAGGTATATCCTCAAGCTCCGTGCTCTTTATGGTAGCTGCCATTGGAAGGTTTCCGCCAAGGTAGTGTCCTGCTTCGTAGAGAGTCACATCATGACCCCTTTCCGCTGCAACCCTTGCGGCCTGCATGCCGGCAGGGCCACCGCCAACCACCACAACCTTTTTCTTTTTGGGCGCCTTGTCAATCTCATATTTCGTTGTTCCGAATGCTGCATTTATACGGCACTGCCTGATCTCGTTATAACGTTTTGCGCAGTTATTGCAATGTGTACATGGCTGAATGTCTTCAGGACGGCCTTCCCTGATCTTGGTCGGGTAGAACGGGTCTGCAAAAAGCCTTCTGTTAAAGCCGATGATATTTGCATCACCCCTCTGAAGAACCATCTCTGCATAATCAGCAGTGAATCCTGATGGAACCATGATAGTGGGTTTTGTGACATTTCTTCTGATTCTGGCTGCAGACGGAACATTAATAAGGTCGCCCTTCTTGCTCCAGTCCATTTCAGGCGCCAGAGGCCCTTCAATGCAGAATTCAGGATACCAGAGCAGGTTATGGAGATATGAACCCTGATGATGTCCGTGCAGATGGTTTCTTACATGCAGTGAGTCAACACCAGCTGCCTCATATCCCTTTGCAATCTGGATACCCTCTTCGGCTGTAATCCCCTCAGGGCCAGCGCCAAATTCATAGGCATTCATGAGTACCTGGACAGGCCAGTCTTCGCCGCAGCGTTTCTTGATCTCTCTTATGACATTTAGAACAAATCTCATCCTGTTTTCGATAGACTGAGGGCCATACTCATCATCGCGTTTGTTCCAGAACCTTGACAGGAATGAGTGGAAGAGGTGGTCAGCGCCTGCATTAATTTCAAGTCCGTCATAACCGGCCTTCTGTACCCTGACAGCGCAGCTGGCAAAGTGATCAACCCACCATTCTATCTCTTCTCTGGTTAGAGCGTGCGGCGGATCATCAGGGTGAACATCATAGGGTGACGTGAAGTGTACTGCTGAGGCTGCGATACGCTTTGCTATAAACTGGTACTCCTTGCCCCAGGGGCCGCGATGATAGAACTGGGTAAATATCTTTGCACCATAGCTGTGAACCAGATCGGTTAATTCCTTCATCTGGGGGATATACTTGTCATTATCGACCCTGAACCTGCGGTCGCCATCTTCAAGCAGGGGCCACTCCATAGCAGGTGTCTCTGTGATTATAAGACCAACGCCGCCCTTTGCCACTGCGCCATAAAATGCCTTTGCTGTATCACCGACCCGTTTTTCACCGGAATCGAAAAAATAGGTTTGAGCTGCCGTCTTTACGAATCTGTTTCTTAACTGAACCTTACCTATATGATAAGGCGAAAATAGTATTTCATATTTATTTTCTGACACGATTGACCTCCAAAATATTGTTATTCATTATATATTTTTAAAAAATATAGCTTTTTTTCAAAAAATGGAAATATAGAGGGGTTAGGAGTGAGTGTCAAGCTAAAATGATATATTTTCCATTTTTAGTGTTGTAAACAAAACTAAAGCCTGATATTAAAGGGGCAGTAATAGGTATTATTATGGAACGAAAGGAAGGGAGAGAAATGGAAAAGAGATATAGCAGTTTAACGAATGAAGGTCCGA
>CAYWRH010000088.1:0-18007 GCA_964460435.1 uncultured Desulfatiglans sp. | reverse complement strand
TTACATTACTTATTTCTTCCGTCATATCAAGCTCTCCTGATTTTGGGTTAATAAAGCACCTTTATACTTTTACTTATTTATTACATGAATTTTACAACACTTATCTCTCATCTTGAGGCGGGCTTAATATCATCTCTATAACTGCCTTTAATCCTCTCACTATAATAAAACCCGCTGCCTATCAAGCTATTGACCGTTTTTTATGCCAATAATTTATCTATAACAGGGATTAATTTTGACTTTTCAAACCCTGCTTTATAAAGATCAGATGCGATATCATGGGCTAAAGAATGAGTTTTTGTCTTAGGGTTCATTATCACTATACTTGTTCCATGCCGAGGCTTCATGATTTGCATACGGTATTGCATCTCATTTATCATGTCAGGGTCATCCAGGTCCTCTTCTGTTAAAAATTCTATTATCATATCAGGGCTTTTGATGTTGCGTTCATGTACCTCAGCGTAAACTGGTATATCTTCAAGGGTTTTAAGCAGAGAAAGAAACATAATACGGCTGTCAAGCACACAGGATGTGTCGCCTGTGCGGTCCCTCATCATCTTTTGTGGGATTTGATGAAGGGGATAATAGCCGTTTATCTCCTTTGCAAGGGGCATTTTTACTGCAACATAGCTGCCAATTTTTTTTGAATGGATAATAAACTCGGGTATCCTTTTTGTGGAATGGTTAAACTGCCTGCCAAAGGCAATTTCCGTGAGTTTACCGGCATATGGCTCAAAGTTGTCATCAAGCTCAACAGAAAAGGCTTCATCCGGTTCAAGCTGAAGTATAATGTTGAGAGCTGCCCATGTCTCATACCCCAGCCTGTACATAAACTCTGTTACTGACATGAGATCATTTACAGCAAGCTTTTCAAACTCCTCCATTGTTATCTTTTTCTGAATCATCTCAAACAAACGGTTATACATGGCGCGTGCCAAGCCCTCTTCAGGATTATGGAGAAAGCTCATGAGATCAACCGGGATATCAATGCGCTCTATCGCAAGGGCAGCAACTATCTCTTTTTCAGCCTTGCCAAAATTTTTGCGAAGCAAATCTAGATCCAGTGGAAAGGTTGCATAAAAATCACTTACAAAGGAATTACGGATAGCATCAAAGTATTCATAGAATCGCCTGCGCAGATGTTCGGGTATGGAGACTTCATATTTATCAATATATATCTCACCGTTTGATGCGATATAATCCTTCAGTATTTTTAGTTTATTCTTCCACTCCGCCTTTGCATTCATTTATATCTATCCCCTATTTCCGGTGCTCCAGTATAAAAGCCCGGTCCTTACCTCTGAAGGCCACTGTATCCTGCCATCCAGCTCCTTCAGGCCTGTTTTCAGCAGTGTATGCAAATACTGCTCGTATTCAGAATCTTTATCAAGGCCGAATCTTGTCCTGATACGGTCAATGGCCTCATCAAAGCTGTTATTTGTCCATCCGGGCCACAACCCCTTTTGCTCCATAAGCACATTGGGAAACATGCCCATCTGTAACATCGCATTATATGCCACCTGAAAATTTGGGCTGTCATAGGGGTGCCCCCAGATCTTATTTGCCGCCATTGCCATAATACCGTTATGATCTGGCGCCCGTAGCAGCATGAAGCATGTATCTGATGTTGCCTCTGTCATCGCTGTTACAAACCCCCTGATATCTTCACATCCATACACAGAGTGAGATGCAAGGGTGAAATCATGCGGCTCAATGTCCGATACAGGCCAGAAGCAGTTGACTATTTCAACGTTACTAATGGCCTCTTTCCTAAGATTCTCTTTTAATATCTCCCTCATCTCGGCGGAAGGTTCAATTGCCGTAACCTTTCGCACATATTTTGATAAAAGTATTGCCCACGCCCCTGTGCCTGCGCCAATATCAAGGAGAGTAGCGCCCTTTGATGCAGCGATTATTGAGACAATAAATTCCCTGTGGGGGTCTGGTCTTTTCCATCTCTCCTTTACCCTCTGGTAAAAGATCCTGGCGCGGTCCTGCCACTTGTCCTGATTATTTTCCGACCTTTTGTTACGGTTCCAGAACGGGCCCTGTCTTTCAACAAGCTCTCTCCACAGTGTTATAAAATCGGTTACTCTTTCCATGCTGCTTCCGGATATTATTCCTCTAAAGGGGCCTGGGGTTTTTTCAGCTCATCAGGAAGGGATTCTGTTATTTTCCTGGCAAACAGCAGAAAACCTTGCAGTGTGCTGCCTGTTCCCCATTCCTTTGCTGAATCATTATCCATCTCTTCGTCCTCTGTCATATCCAGCATATGGAGGAGATGCTCCTTTTCTGCGCGGTTAAGGGGGCAGTCAAGCGCAAGACAATGATCACCGATCTGGCAGAATCCTGGTTCCGCATACACATATTGAGCAATCATTCTGCGTATGGGGTCATCGCCCAGGTACATATGCCTTACCTTTCCGCTGTAGCCGCAGACCGCCACAGAAAACTCCTGCCCGGTCGGTAATTTGTAATCTAGCCATTTTGTAGTGTATTTCTGCATCCTTTATCCCTATGCCTTTCCAAGTGCCTTTAAAACCTTATCAGGTGTAGCAGGCGGATCAACCCATTTGCCAATAGCATTATAAATTGCCGATATCACAAGATGGGTATTTGCCAGTGAATGGCTTATGCCATTTGCCCCGTAGCAGGCATTGCCTGCGCGGGTTTCAAGCAGCTCCATATCTACCCTGGCATGATCCATGATAGTCGGTTTTTTATATTCAAACATGTTGGTGCTGAGCCTTACACCTGTCTTTTCATCATATATAAAATCTTCAAACCTCTGACACCCCTCGCTAAAGTACATCACCTGCTCAATCTGACTCTCAAGAGAGGTACGGCGCATGATCTTGCCGGGGTCAGCAACAACTCCAAAGCGGAGTATTTCCACTTCACCGGTTTCAGTGTCAACAGCGACCTCGCACATGGCCACGTTCATGGTATCCAGTTTTTTACCCTGGGAGTTCCAGTAGGCCTGCGGCGGTTTGCCTGAATAGGTTGCAAAGAGCTGTGACCTGACTGCCTGGGCAAGGGGAAGCCCTTTTGACGGATCATTTTTAAAGATTACCTTGCCGTCCTTCATATCAAGCTCTTCGATCTTGGCCCCCTTGAATGGATTAGGGGCCTGTTTTGCTCCGAATCCTCCAAATCCTCCTGCTGCCGGAGGATTATTAGCCTCTTCAATAGCCGCCTCAAGTATCATCTTTTTTAATTTGTTTGCGCACTCTTTTACTGCCCAGCCTGATGCGGTTGTGCCGTCACTTCCGCCTCCATAGGGGCTGTAGGTCTCATGATGATTGAGTTCACATTTTATATCCTCATAATTAAGGCCAAGTTCTTCGGCTACAACCATCATATTGGCTTCAATAATATAATTCCCGATAACCGGACATCTTGAGTCCAGGCGCACTTCACCGTTTCTCAGTTCGAGCTTGGGGTTGAACACCATGCCTGAGTGTCTCGGACACTGCTGGTACCTGAAGCTTGCACCATGCATCCTGCCATCATCCAGTCTTTTGTCGGCAGGCTTGTGCCACTTCCAGTTCATCATCTTCTTTGCTGTTTCAACACATGCCTCAAAGCTTGGTACAGGGTTAGGGTCATCCTGTGATTCCGGCCCATGAAGGTTGAGCCGTGCAATTTCAATGGGGTCTTTACCAAGTTTTTCAGCAATCAGTGTGATTGCCAGCATTATGGAATCGCCGTTCATGGGGTTATGCTGACCGCTTGTCCACATCTTGCCGCGGTTGCTGTCAACAATATCCATGTTCTGTCTGACGTTCTTGCACCTTGTTGTAAAATAGAGGCCGTATGTCTGGTCCATTGATGTCCCGAAGTTTGTGCTGCCCTGAACCCCGTTATCAGCTATGGAAAAATCATCTATGGCTGTAATGAGGCCGTTCTTTTTAAAACCGATCTTCATATGCATGAAGCGCTGGTTCAGATTGAAATCATACTGGTCATAACGATTTTGTACACAGCGGACAGCTCTTCCTGTTCTTTTAGCCAGGAGGGGGGTGATAAGCTGTGATTCCCTGATGCCCCAGTCACAATATCTGCCCCCCACAAGCATACACTCCTGAAACACCTTTTCCTGCGGCAATTTATACATGCCTGCCACCTGGCTGTGGCCCCAGGCATTGCCCTCTATCCTGAGACTCTTTCCCTCTCCATGATATGGGTCATTAAACCACCATGCGACAGTGCCGATCGGGTCTGGCATATGGCCTGCAAAGGCAGGAAGGTTAATGTCATACTCTATAATGTGATCAGCCTCTTTAAAGCCTGCCTCTATATCTCCTGCACTTACGTTGGAGTAGGAGACATTCCCTTTTTTCGGGGGATTATTGCCTCCCCCCATGCCAAAACCTCTAAAGCCTCCGCCTGATGCCAGGGCAGGGGGGCGAATGACAGGCGCGCCCTCTTCCCTTCCTTCAAGGATATTTACAACATGGGGCAGAACTTCCCATTCGGCATCCTTTTTTAGCTGCCTTAATGCCTCTTCACAGATATCTTCATCCTCTGCTACAACAATGGCGCCTATGATTCCACCCTCCTGATCAGCAGAATCAGTCAAAAGAGGCTGACCCGGGCCCATGAAACCTCCGCCAGAACTCAGTGCCCTGATATCCTCATCCTGCCAGGTAAGGATATCGACAACACCTGGTATCTTCATTGCATTATCTGTTTTTATAGTTTTTATTTTTGCGTTTGCATAAGGGCTTCTCAAAAATTTCGCATGCAGCAAATCGGGTGGCGCATAATCAGCGCCATATTTTGCCACGCCGGCTGCTATGGAATAGGAGAGCCTGCCCGGAAGGTTCGGCTTTCCAACCACCCTGAACTCTTTTCGTTGTCCGTTTACTCCTGCCAGGTCTGCCATGTAAAATTCCTCCTGTTATTTGCATTCTTGAGGAGCAGGGGCTCAAGTCAAAAAAACTCGAACCCCTGGTCTCCTGGCCCTTAAACCCTCTCTTTTTCTACCTCCAGGCATCAACCGAAACAGGTCGACCCAGCATAAAATCTGTAACAAACCAGGTTGTCTGTATGCCTCCACCAACAACCAGTATGCTTATACCCCTGGCGTTAAAGGGCTTTATTAATGTGTCACCCTTTAATTTGAGGTAATCCGAATAGGGCGGAATGCCCTGGCGCGCCATCGGCAGATACATGGTAGCTGCCACGCCGTTACCGAAAAAAGAATCAACTGTTTTCTCAACATTATCTGCAAGATATTTGCTGAGATCATCCTTTGTATTCATATTGTAATCGGCCTTGAGCAGCTCTGCCACAGTTGGGTCCATAATGACTGTTCCACCGCCGATTGCTGAGAGAGACCTCATGTAATCACGCATGAGGAGATGTGAAGGATATGCCTTTTGCATCTCACCAACGCTTGAGATATATGTCCAGCCTGTGCCAAAAGAGACTGTGCTGTCATTTGGCTTGAAATTATTTTTTACATGGTAAGGCAGCCAGCCTTTAGGAAGGGCCTCCTCATTTTCCGCAATGCAGAGGTTATTATACTGGAGGTTGCTTCCAAGTGTGCTGAAGGTTGTTACCCCGTGATGTATATTACCCGCTGTTTTACTCATAATGGTCAGGCTTCTGCCAACTACAGAGTTTACTTCATTATGGGGGCCCATGGCATTTCCCTTGTAATTCATGCCAAGTTCATCACGGATAGGCCCGTTAACAACGATCATATTTGCCATCGAGCTTGTTGAATTGCCAAAAGGCACCTGGGTTGCAACCGCAAGGATAAGGGGCATATATTCCGGTTTGGCCCCAACCATCACAGCGCATATTGCCACCTTTTCAACTGTAAACTCCCTTTTACCTCCCGGCCAGTCAATAATTTTGACAACCTCATTAGGGGCATGACTGGTGCCTTCAAGCATTGCCTTGACCCTTTCTTCTGTGGGAAGGATTATAGGGTTATAATCTGTCCAGTCCTTATCCTTGAAAAGCCGCTGCAGATTGTCCTCTGTATCGGGCGGCAGAAACCTTGGTTCCGGTTCAGGTGCAGGAGCAGGGCCCGAGTATTTTTCCTTGTCAGTAAGGGGTTTTGTAAGGTGTTCAACAATCGTCTGCATCATCGGTTTACCGCTTAACATATCGTTTCCCCTGACGTATCGCCGGTGAACCTCCCTCGGCTGACCCGCAACAGGAAATGGCACCCCTATAAAGCGGATTGGCATACCGGTTACATTTGTATAGTTATATTCAACAGCATATTTCATCATATTTGCTGCGGCTGCTCCAACAGTTGGTATCTTATACTGTGTCTCCAGTGTTTTACAGAATCGGCTCACGGCCGAGGTACAGGAGTCTCAACCCGATACCCCGATCACTGCGGCATTTCCCTTTTCACCGATCTCTTTCCATAATGCGGGGTCATCAGCCATATAGCTGCCGGCCTTTCTTTTAACAACTATATTAACTTTGGGCATATTCTCGTTAAACCATATCCTCATCTCTTCAAAGACACCATAGGCAGCATCAGGGCCGCCCCAGTTGATATCAACCAGGTACAGGGTCTTGCCATCCAGAGAATTCAGACGCTCTGTCAATGCAACCCTGTCAACCCCGGGATTTGCTATTGCAGGGTTCATTACCGTGATCAATTCCTTGCTGTAGGCGGCGCTGCACAAAAATAATAATACAGATGCCGTAAGCAGGAGTTTTGCAGAAATTGATATCCTTTTCATGTCATACCTCCCAAATTAAAAATTTAAATATCCCATGTGATTTTTATCGCAATCGCAATCGAAATCGGGAGCGACTGCGATTTGGATTTCGATTTCTAATGTATCAGTTATATTTTTAAATTGAACCATAAAAGACCAAAACAGATGTGGATTCAAGATTGGATTTCATCGTGTAAGACTACCTGAACCATATTAATAGTATATGCCGTCGGGAACAATTATCTCCCGACGGCAATTATTAATTGATGTTAACCAAGTTTATCTCTCTTTTTAAGGAGATCGGCAACATTCTTAAGTCCCATCTTTTCAAGGGTCTTCCTTGTGGGGTTGCCGGTTTCAGGGTTATACCCCTCAAATTTGTAGAACCTCTTTTTCCAGTCCTCAAATTTGGCCCTGTCAAGGGTCCTGCCTGCGCCTGTGGCATATGTCCATTTACCGTTAAGGTACATGGGCAGTTCGCTGCCCCTTCCAGGCTGGTCATATACATAGTCAGGAAATACCTCCATTTTGCTTGTCCTGCCCTGGAGTATCCATATGGATCTGTCAAGTGTGTATATCTTGTGACCCAGCTCCATTCCATCTGCAAAGCTTAAGTCCTGACCGGTTACAGCCTTCCAGAACCTTGGTTCCGCATTGGGTGTGGGGCCTCGCCTGTCTTCTGTGTTGTTGGTGATGCACATTGGCCATCTCCAGCCGCAGAAGCCACCGCCGCCGATCCACATCTTTTCATAATGTTTTACCCATGCCACCTGCTTTACCTTGCTGTCAGAGTAGATGCCGGTCGGGCCATCGCTGTAGTCTATCATAAACTCATCACCGTTATATGGCACCATGGCTTCTGTATAAAGCTTTGCTGCCTCTTCGGCTGTGAGGTAGGGGTCTCCTGACTGTGCCATCCAGTGAAGAGGATAATTGGCCATCATATGAAGCATCAGGTCACGTTCTCCAAGAATGGAGCCATAGCCCCATTCCACCTCTGTCTGTGAATCATAATGTTCCTGGGTTCCCCAGTAGGTTAAGCGAAGGATACCTTTTTTCAGGTCATCTTCATAGAGACCATATTTGGCGGCAAACCTTGCAGCGCCTTCTGCCATGTCATTACCGATTCCCTTGCGGTTTGCGATGGCATCAACGAGCATCTGCGGGAAACCAGGGTCATTCATCTTGTCAACAGGCAGATCACATTCAATCTTCTTGCCTTTGCCCAGAAGACCTCTCATATTCAGGCTGCGGAGATAACCCATTGTGGGCATAAGCTGCCAGTGTCCAAGACCCATTTTCTGCATCATGTCATTGGCTACCCTTGATGCCTTTGAACTTCCTGGCATCATGAAGACCATTGTGCCGGCACACACTGATTCATTGGAGTCACCGCTGGCCAGCCTCATACGACAGCCTCTGGGGCATGATGCACATGCAGCAGCCCTTGCTGGAACAAGGGGAGGGGTCCCATTGGTGACATTGCCACCGCTGGGTGCGCCGCTTATAAGGCTGTATCCCATACCACCGAATCGCGCCGCTTCACGCGGATTATCAACATTCCACTGGAACTGCTTAAACCACAGGCGAGTATCCATGAATGCCTTTGGGTCTGCAATCTTTACACCGCCAGTGCCTATTGCACTGATAGCCTTAAGATTTTTTGAACCAAAGACGCCGCCAAAACCGCACAATGCGGCCTGTGAACCGGGGCCATGTAACAGACAACCCAGACGGCTCAGATTTTCGCCGGCAGGGCCGCAGCATACCACAGCAGGAACCTGGGTTGTGAAATCATCATCAGCAACCTGCGCCCATTCGCCATGCTTGAGGCTTGGAATAACACGTCTGGCTATCTCCTCCTGGGTATCCCAGGTGTCCATTCCCCATACATCCTTGCCATCTTCAATGGTAATCTTGTCATTAATTATATTTATCCATACTGGTCCGCTCGCAGCCCCTTCGACAACAATGCCGTCCCACCCTGCGAATTTAAGCTGGGAGGTAAAACGCCCGCCAAAATTGCTGTGGCCAAACCACTCAATCGGGTAAAGCATCGGGGCCAGGCCCTGAACCTCGCACCTTCCTGATGCAGGCACGTTTGTGCCTGAAAAGGGCGATGTCATCATTATTATCAGATTCCTTTTATCAAATGCCTCAAATGGCAGCTGATCGCCAACCAGATCAAAAAATATCGCTGATCCGATTCCGTGGCCGCCGCCAAATGCCAGATATTTTTCTGTTGGAATGGTGCTGACCGATTTATCAGTCAGATTTACTCTTGCAATTTTACCTGTGTATCCGCCTTTCATTTCCATCCTCCTATTCCTTTGCCTTTGGCTTTGGTCCACCAAACATCCTTGGCCCCATATTTTTATACTTTGGCGGTATTATCCTGCTGTCATCTACCAGACCGAGATTTAAATAGTGGTCATTGCGCAGGTTGACATTGTAACCGTCAGTCTCTTCCTGATTCGGTGTTTCATGAACCAGCTTGATAGCCTGCATCGGGCACGATTCCACACATGCCTGTTTGCCGTCAGGACCGCCTTTTTCACTCCAGTGGGGGGTATCAATGCAGAGGTCGCACTTTGATGATTTTTCTTTAATGTGGTTCCATACAGTGCGGTGAGGCTGCTGCGGACACATTGCAAGGCAGGTTTTACAACCTATGCATTCCTCTTCATTTATCCTTCTTACGTTGCCGTTTTCTGTATCAATGTATGCTGCTCCTACCGGGCAGTTGATGACACAGGGTGGTGTTACACACTGGCGGCACGGTGATATCTGGAGATCATCAGGAAATTTTCTGAATGAGTTCTGTATTATCTGGATACGTGACAGCGACAGGTTCTGCTCTCCATAATGAACCATTGAACAGCTCAGCATGCAGGTGGTGCAGCCGATACATTTTTTGCTGTCATAAATCAGATAACCTTTTGATTCCGGATATGAGGCTTCCTTTGTTTCCTTCGCAACAGCGGTATTGAGGCCGGTTGTTGCAGCAATAGCTCCGGCGGCCAGTGCAGCGCTGCCGCCTACAAGGAATTGCCGTCGATTCATTGTCTTTTCCGGTGCTTCTTTTTTATCGGGCTTTTTGTTGTCTAGCATTAGTTGACTCCTTGATTAATAACGGGTTTATATCATTTTAAACCTTATACATTTCAGCTTAAAATGGCCAGCTATATATGAAGAACCTGGATAATATACCAGAGGTACTGTGAGTGTCAATGATCAATAGAGATTATGGTATCCCGATAATCTGCTGCCACCATTCTGCACCTGTTCTATCTTCCAGGCCCTGGTTACTACTACCACCCGAAGGGTGTGCCTTTCGGGACTATTTCACAGTATGCCTCAGCAACATGAATAAGGCCGTCATATATCTTGAATGAGTGCCACACATCGAGCTCTCCGTCACCCTGAAATAGAGAACCCGGGCCGAAATTCATACGCACTGCCACAACGCCCATCTCTTCATCCACAGCAAGTGTCCTGTATTTAATACCGGCCAGCGTTGGAATAAACTGCTTTTTCATGTTATCACAGCCTTTAAAAAAGGTGCATCCGGGGCCTGCCATGAGTTGCCCGTTTTCGTACCTGTAGGCATTGTCAGCCATAGGAGAATCCACCTTTACAAAGCTTCCGACCTTTAGACCTTCAGGATAGGTCAGTGCAATTTTTATGGCCTTTTCTCTTTCAACAAGCTGCTCTTTTTTCGGGATATAGGACATGCCCTTGCTCACTGTCTTCAGATTTTCAGGGTTAAACAGCATCCCCTCTTCCTTTCCTCTTACAACAGTAGATTCTATTTCGGCTATCTTCTGATCCTCTATCTTGAGGCGGAAAACAAACAATACAGGGAGCTCTTTTTCTTCAATAACATTAAATGATACGGCCACCCCCTCTCTTGCATCAAGGATGTCACGCCTGTAGTCAGTCAGTTTTATTTTGCTCTTCCACAGCCCTTCACCAACCTTTATCTCCTTGCAATCCTCTGTGAATTTTATCTTTGGCGAAAGGGGCAGACTATCAGGCTTCTGAGCAACAAGCGCATCAATATAAGTTGTTACAAATCCCTTAAGGCACTCCCTGTCACATGCCGCATTATCAGCAGCCAGTGCGCCTGATGAGGAGAGACCTAAAATGGTAACAATAATGGTAAATAAGAGCGGAACAGATTTTTTAAACATAAACTCCTCCTTCTATGGATATGATCTTTTATTCGTTTTTTCCTGCCTGAAAAAAACATTAAAATCAGAAAAAGAGCATTTTCTGAAAACAATCTAATCTATAATAGATTTAATTAAGTAATACAAGCCATAAATATAGGGATATCTTTTTTTATTTGATAAAAAAACGCCGGAAGGGTCTCCGGCGTTTTCTGTTTTTTTTAATTGAGCTCAAGGTTTGGTTTATCTTTTAAGGCTCTTTTTTGAACTATTTCACACGTTTTGCGACAAAAGACATAGGAGGCATCTCGCCGCCGCCAGGAGGCGCCCCTGCGCCCGCGGGTGCGCCTTCCATCTTGCTTGTGAAAGAAAGCTTAAGCTCATCGCCTGACAATTCACCGGTGTAGGAGATAGTCATCTTCATGCCGCCCATATCTACAGGGACATCAAATGTGATCTTGTTACCGTCTATTTTGCCGTTCAGGATCTCGATAGTGCTGTTTTCAGCGCCAACAGTAGTTCCTGTAAGCTTGTTTCCATCCGCCTTAAAATCATATGAAAGGTTCATCGGCTGACCACCCATGCCTGAATCAAATGTGCCCGCCCATTTGCCATCTATGTCGGCGCCAAATGCCATAGTTGCGACAAGTAAAAGTGCTGCTGTCATTACAGAAATCTTCATCTTTAACTCCTCCTCGTTGAATGTTTTGCTTAAAATTGTTATAAAAATAACCCATGCAGGATTTGGGAGTATAGGCGATTGGAATTTTTTGTCAAACTAATTCATTTTTTTGGAGGGTATCGGCCATGAAGAAAAATAAAATGCAATTACTTTTATTAATCCCTGTCATAGTATTGGCAATGCCTCTCTTTGGACAGCCAGATAAAAAACAGCCACCGCAGTATGTACAGGAGCCAGCGCCTGTGACTGCCCATCAGATAAGCAAGAGTGTATATGAACTCAGGGGCGGTGCAGGGGCTAACAGTGCATTTATCATCGGCAATAGCGGGGTTACACTTATTGATGCCAAGATGACTGATCAGGCTGCAAGGGAGATGCTTGAGGAGGTTAAAAAGATAAAGGATAAACCTGTAAAGAGGCTGATCCTTACCCATTGTGATATGGATCATGTTAATGGCATACCCGGATTTCCTGAAAATCTGGAAATCATTGCCCATGAAAACTCCTTAAAAAACATGAAAAAGGCAAATGAGCAGGGGGAGTTTAAGGTACGGCTTCCTGATAAAACCTTCACTGACCAGATGATTCTTGCTGATGATGGCATTGAGATAAAGCTTCTTTACTTTGGCCCTGCACATACTGACGGTAATATAGTGATCTATATACCCGATGAAAGGATTGCCATAACAGGTGACCTCTTTTTCAAGGGTATGGACCCGTTGATACACAAACAGAAAAATGGCACCTCCGAGGGTTTTGTTAATGTACTCCAGAAGATAATAGAGCTGAATGCGGATAAGTATATGAGCGGTCATACTGAACCGGTAGGAAAGGCAGAGGTTATCGAGCTGCGAAAAAGTATTATGGATAAACGAAATAGGGTAGGGGAGATGGTTAGGGCAGGAAAGAGTCTTGATGAGGTGAAACAGGCATTTAATATCCCTGCCGGTCAAGGCCGCTGGCCTTCACTTGTAGAAATTATATATGGTGAAATGAAGCAGTAGAAAGACAGATAAATATTTTAACCCCTGGTTGACTAAACGTCTTTGGAGGTGTGCACTTTGGGCGTACACAAAGTCAAAGAAGTGGATTTGTATGCTTGGAGTAAATATTAGAGATGAGAGATCCAATCTTAATGCACTACTGGACAGGGTTGAAACAGGGTATGAGCTTCTCAAAATATCAATTGAGCTGGAAAAAAGCTAACAGGCTAAACACTAGCTTCATTGGGCATTAACGGTATAATGAGAGGCAGGTAACTTGAGCTCTGGATTCCGCGCAATGAGTACCTGATTATTGGGACGGTTGAGAAAAAGGCCTGGCGTGAAAATATGAAAAATCCACAAGGCCCGGATGCTATACTTGCACAATTACATGATTTTAAAAAGGTTTTATCAGAGATCCGGATGACTCAGCCGGGCTGGTATGTACCCGGTCAGAAGCCACAGATTCGGGAACCTCCGCTATCAGGTGAATGGAAAAATAATAGAAATACACCAGTCTGTAACAAATTTTAACCACCTGAAATTAAAAACGATTACATCTTAGTTATCCAAAAACAAAACGTTATTTTTCTTTTCTGAGCCGCATTTCACAGGGTGCCATTTTACAATTTTTTAACATATAAACGGTTGAATTTAACCGAATAGTATAGTAAATATACTATACAGTATATGAATTATTATTAGTTTTATGGGGTGTTTGTTTTGCAAAAGGATTTGGTTAGCAAGGTTGTTGCGGATCTGTTTTCCATTCCAACTTTTTCATCAAGGATTGTCAGAAGTAAATTCACAAAGGTTGCACTGGCAAATATTGAGGTCAGCCTGACACCTCTTCATTGTGAGATACTAAAGCTGCTTGCTGAAGAGGGCAGCCTGCCTGTCTTTGAGATCGGTAAACGGCTTGTGCTGGCAAAGGCACATATGACCCAGCTTGTGGATAAGCTTGTTGAAAAGGAGATGGTTGTACGCGAACCTGACATAAATGACAGGAGAGTAATCAGAATTACCCTCTCTGAAACAGGAAGGCAGGGGCTGGATAGACTGCACAACACCATAAGCGGTGCGCTTGAAGAGGCAGTTTCATCATTGAGTGAAAATGACCTTTCAGAATTATCAACATCACTGGAAAAAATCAGGAACATACTTCCAAAGATGATGCAGGTATAGACCAGTATTATCATGATGATGTGACCTGTTTTTAAGGAATAAGGATATATAAAATTATGAAGAAGACTGATAAAAATTCTCTGGACAGCGACCATATTGGCCGGCTGCTGTTTATATTTACACTGCCAGCATTTTTTGCGATGGCAGTACACACACTCTATAATGTTGTAGACACTATTTTTATCGGTCAATATGTTGGCCCATTTGCTATAGCAGCGCTTTCACTGGTGTTTCCCGTTCAGATTCTTTCAATCGGTATCGGTCATATGGCCGGTATGGGCGGGGCTTCACTTATATCAAGGTCGCTTGGCGCCGGTAAAATAGCTCTCGCTGAAAAGGCTGTCGGGAACGCCATAATGATCACTGCCGTGTTATCAATTCTTATTACCATCGCAGGGATAATTAATGTGCCCCTGTTATGCCGGCTGCTTGGCGCAACAGATAATACCATTGTATATGCCTCTGATTATCTTTTTGTAATCCTTATCGGGATGCTGTTTATGACATTCGGTATGACATTAAGCACCCTTATAAGGGCTGGAGGTAATGCAAAGGTTCCAATGATAGGCATGATCAGCAGCGCTGCATTGAATATTGTTCTTGATGCCATATTTATCATCCCTTTTCACATGGGGGTAAAAGGGGCAGCCTGGGCTACTGTAATATCTCAGATCTTAAGCACCATCTATTTTCTTGGGTATTATTTCTGGGGGAAGCCGACACTGAGTTTTAAGATGTCTGACCTTAAGCCGGACTGGATGATAATCAGGAATATCTTTGCGATTGGCGTTTCAGCGCTGGGCATGACACTTGCCGGTAGTTTCTCAGCGATAATTGTAAACCGCACAGTTGTTTCCTTTGGCGGGGATATGGCCATGTCTGCCTATGGGATTGTCAACAGGGTTATGATGTTTGCCATAATGCCATCAATAGTGGCCGCACAGGGGCTTCAGCCAATCATTGGCTTCAATTATGGCGCAGGCCGCTTTGACAGGGTAATAAAGAGCATCAAGATAGGGACTCTTGCAACCACGTTAATTGGTGTTCTTGTATACCTTTATGTATTTTTCAAACCTGAATCTGTTGTAATGATCTTTACATCTGACAGGGAGCTGATAGAGCTTTCATCCTATGCGGTTAAACGGGTTTTCTGTGTAATGTATTTGATAGGTCTTATAAATGTGGGCGCAACTGTATTCCAGTCAATAGGCAAGGCTGTGCCATCATTTTTATCTACAGTAACAAGGTCCATACTGTTCCTGCTTCCGGCCATTCTTATTATGCCAAGGTTTATGGGGTTAAATGGTGTATGGTGGGCCTTTCCAATTGCAGATTTTTTAACTTTTGTCCTGGTTCTCAGTATGCTTACGCCTCTGTGGTTCGAGCTAAAAAGACAAAACCTGGAGATAAAAAATAGATCCGGGGATGCGCTGATTTCGGGCAACATGGAAGAATCTTCCGGGGCTGTTGCCTTATGAATTATCTGCTGAAAGGTAATTACAGGAGAGACTAACCATCAACACTGTAATTACCTTTTATTTATGAACTTTAACCGGCGTTTCGCATGAAAAGTTCGGATACTTGATTGAATGTTTATCCACCGAACAGTCTGCTTCTGAAGAGGAAAAACACCGCTCCCATCAGGCACAACCCGGCCCATAGATAATCCAGTGTTAGCTTTTCCTTTAAAAAGAATATGGAGAACGGCACAAATATGAACAGGGTGATTATCTCCTGGATTATCTTAAGCTGACCGACACTAAGCACTGTATGGCCTATCCTGTTTGCAGGAACCTGTAACAGGTATTCAAAAAGGGCAATGCCCCAGCTTACAAGGGCTGCAATTATCCACGGTTTATGGTTAAGGTTTTTAAGATGACCATACCATGCAAAGGTCATAAAGATATTGCTGCAGCAGAGCAGGATTATAGTAATAATAATACGATTCATATATGCTCACTCAAACAGTTTAAATTATTATCAAAGAAAATTTACCATTGTTCCCAGGGATATTTATCCGCCTTTACAGACACCCAGTACAGATTACCGGAATGCCGCCACGGATCAAGTACAATCCCTTCAAAAAAGTTTTTACCCTTTGCCGTTACAACAATAGTATTGTGTTCACGGAATCTTTTTCCTTTATATGCAACAGCTTCATAAAGGCAGAAGGTTTTAAGGTCAAGGGCTTTTAGCTGTTTCATAAGGTCTTCTGCCCACTGAAAACACAAACCCCTCTCCTTTAACCCTATATTAACCAGAATATTATGGAAATGGGGCTGTTTAATTACCCTGTATTCATCTGCCAGATAAAGTGAATAGAGTATGCCTGTTTCAGCAATTCTTCTTGCCTCAGCAGGGTCTATGTTGCTGCCCAGCGCTGTCAGGTCATACTGAAGTGAATCAATTTTATTAAGTGTTTCCTGTGGGATATTGTTGAGATTTCCCTTGAGCGCCTCATTGATACCCATATGTGAGGTCGCACAGGAACATATCAATAGAAAAAATAAAAAGAAAATGTATGTGAACAGATTTTTTAGCCTGTTGCCTTTTACAAATAAGATCATCTTAAATCCCTGACTATCGCCTTAACCGCCAATCTGCCTGAACTCAGCGCATAACTGCTTGCAGAACCCTCTGCCAGAAGATCATATGTACTGTCGTAAAGCCCGCCCATATCCTGACCTGTCACATAGAGATTAGGTATGGGCTCATCATTTGTGTCAATTGCCTGCATATCTCTATTTACCTTTACCCCGCCAAGGGTCAAAAAAAATGCCCTGAGGCCTTTCAATGCATAATAGGGACCGTTAACGGTGTCAAATTTAATAAGGTGCTCAGGGCTTCTATTAAAATCAGGGTCTGTTTTAAGGTCTGAGTAAGAATTAACCTTATCAATGGTTGCCTTAAGTTTTTCAGGCCTTATGTGGATTTTTTTCGCAAGCTCATGAATGGTATCTGCCCTGTATGCAAAACCTGCCTCAATGCCCTTTTGTATACCTTCATCGAGGGCATCCATCTTATCGCCGGGGACAATTATGGCATTAAATGGTATAAGGGGGCCATTTTCTATCATTGACCTCTTCATCTTTTCATCAAAGATAGACCACATAAGACCGCCGTTTGAGGTCATTGCATTATATACATCACTGAAGATGGAGCCCAATGATTCATTATAAAACCTCTCCCCATGCCTATTAATCCACAAGAATGGCTGTATAAGGGCGCATCGAGTCTGTTTCATATAATCAGGCCCCCTGAACTGTATTATGGCCGGCTCATAATCAAGATATGGGCTGTTGCCTGCAATAGTCCCCATGCCTAATACCTGTGCATTAACCCTTAAGGCCATGTTGATTCCATCACCCGTGCGGCCATCTATATCAGGTCCCCGGTACATAAGCCTTGCCATGCCCGGCAGATTAACATCAGGTACATATTTTTTAAGCATCTGCCTGTTGCTTGCAAAACCGCCAGTAGAAAGGATGACAGCACTTGCCCTGATCTGTATCTTTTTACCCTCTTTTGTTTCAGCAATTATACCTGTGATCTGCCCGGAATCATCCGTTAGCAGTTCCCTTGCAGGTGTTTCTGTGAGTATGTTGCCCCCATTTTTTTTGATTTTTGAGGACAGTATCTTAACTACATTCGCACCTCCCCCCTTGAAGATATGCCACACATTAAGGCTTTTTTCAGGGGGAAACAGTGTCTTTATCCCCTCAATCCTGACGCCGTTTTCCATTAACCAGTCTATGGTTCGCCCTGATTCATTCAACAGGGTTCTTATAACCTGTGCATTACAGCGCCAGTGATGAAACTCCATGACCCTTGTAAAGAGATCCTCGGTTGTTGTCACAATACCTTTTTTTTTCTGGTAACCGGAACCTATGCCAAGTGACCCTTCAGGGAATAAACCTGCACCTCCCAGAAAATTCATCTTTTCAAGCACAGTGACGGTTAAACCGTTTTCAAGCGCTGTTAGTGCCGAAGCAAGGCCGCTCAACCCGGCCCCTGCAATGACAATATCAGCCCTAATTATCTCTGCCTTATTCTGGGGTTGGTGGATGATCATATCTTTCTATTTTAAACAAGATTGCTTCTTTTAAAGCAGTTCATTATCTTATTTATTATCGTTTGCTTTAATATTTATCAACTGTAATCTATTTTTGGCAAACTCAATTAATCAGAAAACAGTTATTCAGCATAGCCCTGAAATAACAAAGAGCAAAGGGATACAATTAACAAAATATGCTGGTAACCAAAAAGATGGCCGGGAGGAGGGTTTTCTCC
>CAYWRH010000087.1:0-18155 GCA_964460435.1 uncultured Desulfatiglans sp. | reverse complement strand
GGGTTGAAAAGGTCAGAAGAGCTACCCATTGATTGTGATAGGAGGCAACATACCAGAGCGTTTCACCTATTTTTGGGAGGAAACCCAGATAATGATGCTTCTGCATCAGCTCCTTATAACGTTTCTCTTCAGATGGACGGACAAGGTTTACATCAATTTCTTCTAAATTCAAGACACTCAGCCCCCGGTTAATTGCATGAAATATATCACTTGCACTTATTTATACCTCATTTGCAGGACCCTGTCCAGAACTAATTACAACTATTTGGAAAATTTATCCTTATACCAAAGGACAAAATCATCGTGTTAGGAAAAGGCAGTGAACTTGACAAATAATTTGTTTTATGAGAGTTTTACAATGTTTTCAGGAGGTCAATATTGGAAACTGATTCATTAAACAAATATTTTCTTAGAAATCTGACTTTGGGTATGATTTCCTTTTTACTGATTTTTTCTCTTATTGTCTTCCCTTCAGGTACACAGTCTGATATTACATCCAGTCCTCTTATTAAGAGTCAAAGGCCTTATAAAGCTGATTTGATCAGCAGACTTGGTCATAATAGTTATACAGTATATCATTCAAACAAAGAAATGGTTTATATTGATATTATTGATGATGCAGCAGAACAATATAATGTTGACCCTGCATTGATCAAGGCAATTATTCTGGCTGAATCAAGGTATGATCACATGGCTGTTTCAAAAAGAGGTGCAGTGGGTTTAATGCAGTTAATGCCTTCAACAGCTGATGCACTAGGTTTTGAAGATATCTATGATCCTGTTCACAATATAAATGCAGGAGTCAAATATATCAAGCAGTTACTTGAACTATATAATGGAGATATTAAACTTGCTCTGGCTGCATATAATGCCGGAAGCAACATAGTAAAAAAATATAATGGCATTCCGCCTTATAAGGCCACAAAGAGTTATATCAAAAAGGTGTTTGAGTATTACTGGAGCTATCAACTGGCAAGTCAGGTCTGATATTATTACTCTTTTATTTAAATACAATCATTCATATTTACTTCTTATACCCAGGAACCAAATATGATAATAGACCTGCATATTCACTCTGATTGTTCAGATGGATTATATTCTGTTGAGAAGATATTCAAAAAGGCATCTAAAATTGGCATCGGGCTCATATCAATTACTGACCATGACTCAATTGAATGTCAGAAAAAGGCCAAATTTCTCTCTGTAGAATATGGAATTAGGTATATTTACGGGATTGAACTTAGTGTATCATTTACACACCCTTCCTATAACAGATCAAAACCAATTTCACTTGATTTTCTTGGCTATGAATACAATCCTGAAGATAAGGAGCTTATTAAAAAACTTGAAGAACTCAGGGACTATAGAAAAAAGAGGGCTGAAAAGATAGTTGAAAATATTAATATTGAACTATCAAATGAAAACAAAATGCCTCTACCCAATAAAGCTCTTGATGAAATCGGAAGATCTGTCTATGGTGCATTTGGAAGACCACATATTGCAGATTATATGGTAAGAAAAGGGATGGTTAAAAACAGGCATGAGGCATTTGAAAAATACCTTACAAAATGTAATGTTGAAAAAATGACATTATCACTTGAAGAGGCATCATGTCTTATTAAAAATGCAGGAGGAAAACTTTTTCTTGCACATCCGAATCACCCACGAGGCACATCATTAAGAAAATTTACTCAGGATATTCAGGAGCAACAAAAGATAATTACACAATATATCCTTCCCTTTATTGATGGTATAGAGTGCTGGCATTCATCCCATGACAGAAATAGTATAGAGCGATATCTGGGATACGCAAAAAAGATGGAACTTATTGTATCAGGTGGATCAGACTGCCATCAGAATCCGCTTCTTATGGGGAGCATTAGTGTGCCTGATTATGTATCAGGACAGTTTGGTATGTAACCATTATGTCATATATAATAAAAAAAGGAAATAAGATGGGAACATTTTCAGTTGGGGTAATTTATAAACATAGATTTGAACCTGCAAAACAGGAGGCTCAAAAACTTGTCGAGTGGTTACAGGGGAAAGGATTGAATGTATTTTCTGAAGAGATGGGCCCCAGTAGTCAGAAAGAAGAATCCTTTGATAACCCTGCACTACTTCCAGTTAACGACCTCAAATGGATAATTGTGCTTGGAGGAGATGGAACCCTTTTGGGTGCATCAAGAAAATATGGACGTCATGGCATTCCTATATTAGGCGTCAATCTTGGAGGTCTGGGTTTCCTTACATGTATACCGATTGATAAACTTTATTCATCTTTAGATATGATTCTCAATAACAGCCTTGATATTGAAGAAAGGCTTATGCTTGAAACAAAGGTGACAAGAAATAATCTGGAGGTTTATAAATTTCAGACATTAAATGATGTAGTAATCAACAAAGGTCCTCTTGCAAGAATAATTGAACTTGATGTGCTTATCAATAATGAGTTTTTAACAACATTCAGGTCTGACGGGCTTATTATTTCAACCCCGACAGGATCAACAGGCTATAATTTATCAGCAGGAGGGCCGATATTGTATCCAACCATATCAAATGTTATACTTACACCCATATGCCCGTTTACCCTTACCAACAGGCCAATCATACTTCCTGACACAGTGGTTATTTCTGTAATGATGTTGAAAGAAAGTGAGGAAAAGGTAAGTCTGACCTTTGATGGGCAGGTTGGTTTTGACATCCTTGAAGGGGATAAGATTCTTATTTACAGATCAGAATCAAACATTAAACTGTTCAAATCACCTGATCAGACCTATTATGAAATTCTTAGAAAAAAAATGAAATGGGGTGGGGCAACCTACAGTAAAGATGAAGACAAATAAAAAATTATTTATGGTTGATAGATCAAAAATAAGCTATATAAGATGGATAATAGAATCATATGACGGTATGGCTATTGTCACAACAATTGATCCTATTAAAGCAGTTATTGAATTAAAAATAGCACCCGGTTGCGAAATTATTTTAGATGAACTTTTAAATTCCTTAAAAAATGATGAAAACATAAAGTTTGATCCATATGATCCTATTGCCTCATAAAATGACCAAAATTAAAAAAATGAAATATTATTATATTGCAACAATGGGCTGCCAGATGAATGAATATGATTCTGATTCTGTTGGCAGTATTTTGCAGGCCCGGGGCCTTTCATCCACAGAAACACCTGAACATGCTGATCTGATTATCATTAATACATGCAGTGTAAGGGAAAAGGCAGAACAAAAGGCATTCAGTCTTCTTGGTCGTATGATTGTTATTAAAAAGAAACGAAAGGATATTGTGCTGGGGATAATGGGATGTATTGCACAGCAAGAAGGCAAGGCGCTTTTAAAGAAGTTTCCGGAGATTGACCTGGTAATTGGGACAAGAGAAACAGGCAATATCAGCAGTATGCTTGACCGTATTGTAAATTACGGGGAGAGAATAACAGCGACAGACATCTCGTTAACATCAATACACCATTTTAAGCAGTCAGAAAATTTTAAAGGCAGAATAAAAAGCAATCTCTCTATTATGGAAGGATGCAATAATTTTTGCAGCTACTGCATAGTTCCTTATGTAAGGGGGCGGGAGGAGAGCAGGCCCCCTGAGGATATAATAAATGAGGCTAAATCTTTGGTAAAACAGGGTATAAAGGAAATTACTTTGCTTGGGCAGAATGTTAATTCATACTCTGCGGGCAAGGGTGGAAAAGTAAAATTTCCTGAACTCATTAAAAGAGTAGCGGAAATCGAAGACCTTTACAGAATAAGATTTACAACATCACATCCAAAAGATCTGTCAGATGATCTCATTAAAACATTTATAAGTGTGAAAAAACTATGTCAGCATATCCACCTGCCATTTCAGTCCGGATCTGATAGGATACTGAAACTGATGAATCGTAAATATACAAGTGATAATTATATTCGGCTAACAGATAAACTACGTGAAATTTCTAATGATTTTGCGATAACCAGCGATGTTATTGTTGGTTTTCCCGGGGAAAGTGAGGATGATTTTAAAAAGACCCTTGACCTTATTGAAAAAATAGAGTTTGATAACCTATTTTCTTTTAAGTATTCAGATCGAAAAGGAACCAAAGCAGCTGAATTGCCTGACAAATTAAATGAAATAGAAAAGTCTTCCAGGCTAAAGGTGTTGCAGGATCTGCAAAAAGAAAAGACATTACTCAGAAATAAAAGGCTTGAAGGTAAAACAGAAGAAATCCTTGTTGATGGGTTAAGTAAAAGAGGGACACAGTATTCAGGAAGAACCAACACAAATAAAATAATAAATTTTTATAGTAAAAATAATATAATAGGTGATATTGTTAAAGTTAAAGTTAACCGTGCTTTTATAAACTCTCTTCATGGCGAACTATTGATCTGATATGTATTGAGCCATATTTATTTCAGGCATAGTCTTTAAATGCAAACAGTAGATATAAATTATTCAAAAGAACTTATCCTTATTGTTGATGATGACCCTTTTTTAAGAGAGACTCTTGAAAAATTACTGGAGATAGTTGGCATCCCTTCAAATTCAGCCTCAAATGGGGATGAAGCTATGAAGATGCTTGAGAAGAACAATTACACAATGATTTTAACTGATATGAAAATGCCAGGTGTTGATGGAATGGATCTTATAAAAATGGTCTGTAAAAACCATGAGGTAAGTATAATTGCAATGACTGGTTATTCAGAAGGATATACGTATGTTGATGTAATAAATGCAGGGGCAAGTGATTTTATAAAAAAACCATTTGGCATTGAAGAACTTGAAGCCAAGATTCGAAGGATTATAACAGAGAGAAACCTCCGCAAAGAGTTAAACAGGTTATCCATTACAGATTCACTAACAGAGCTTTATAATCAAAGACATTTTTATTTTAGATTAAATGAAGAAATAAAACGCGCTAAAAGGCAGAGAAACCTGCTGGCTCTGATATTATTGGATCTTAATGATTTTAAAAAATACAATGACAAATATGGTCATCTCGCAGGGGATGAGGTGCTCAGGGATGCTGGTGATATTATCAGGGGCTGCATAAGAGAGTCTGTTGACTCAGGTTACAGGTATGGTGGTGATGAGTTTGCTGTTATTCTTATTGATGCCGACATTAATATTGCTAAAGAAATAGGAAACAGGATACAGGCTGCGTTTTGTCAAAAAAATAAGGTTACAGTAAGTGTTGGCTATTCAATTTACCATGACGATATGGATGTCAAAGAGCTTATTGGTGCGGCAGATAAAGACCTGTATATATCCAAGCAGGAGAAGATTCATAAATAGATTTTTATTCTGATAATGTATATTATGTAAACTAAAATATGGTTAATCATAATTACTTGGCTCAGAAAATTCCTGGATATAAGTTTTTATTGCTAATATAAACGAATTAAATAGTTATTGACATATTGAACAATATTATATTATTTATCACCATCTTTTATTGGAGGTCCTTTAATGAGCAGTGTTGTTAAGAAACGCCGTAAAAAAATCAGGAAGCATAAATACAGAAAACAGATGAAAAAAATGAGGCACAAAAATAAGTAATTACATTACTTATCAAGAAATCTGCAGTTCCATTTTTAATGGAACTGCTTTTTTATATAGACTCAACTTTCTGTATCTCTGGGATATTCTGCTTTATTATCTTTTCAATACCCATTTTTAATGTCATTGCAGACATTGGGCACCCTGAACATGCCCCTGTGAGCTTAACCTTTACTATACCGTTTTCATCAACATCTATAAGTTCTACATCTCCTCCATCTGCCTGAAGCGATGGTCTAATCCTGTTTAGTACATCCTCAATTTTTCTATTTAGCATATTTCCTCCCTATTAATAAGTTGTTTTCCAGAATAACCTGACCCTGTCATCAAGGTATTTAGACAGCCCTTCAGTATCTCGCGGTGACCATCCGAGACTTTTATCCCATATTTCATCACTTTCCATGCATAGATACAGTCCAGGATCAAACCCTGCCCAATCTTTAAGGAGCTTACCCAAGTATGAATACATTTCTATACGTAATGGCTTAAAATACCTTGATTTCCCATCAAGACCATGCACAAATTCACCATTCAAAATAATACTTGCCGGATGCCTGTTCAGGATAATTTTTTTTAATGATGGTAAAAATCGTATGCAACCCATGCTGATCCATATTGTTTTTTCAGGGTTCAGATATTTTGCCATTAGATCAACAGTTTTTGAATAATATTCTTTCCACATGTCATGCGTGATCAGTGGATCAAAATGAAATCCTGTAATAAATCCCTCATCCTGGCATGTTTTAGCGGAAATAAGCCTTTTTTCTATTGATGGAGCGCTATGCTCTTCATGTGTGGCAATAAAAGGACTGTTAAGTGACCATGAAACAATCACTCTTTCCCTTGTTTTCAGGGAAAGCAGTCTTTTGATCCCAGTTGTTTTTGTCTTGTACTCTATTACTGTATTTTTTCTTGCATTAATAAAATCAGTGATCAGGACACTGAACCTATGAATGTCATCAAGTGCAAGGCTGTCAGTGAATTCACCGGTGCCTATTCTAAATATTTTGTCAGGAAATTTATCAATTAATTCAGATAGTTTATTTAATTCATCTTCAAGATTCACAAATATTCTGAGAGATGGCTTATTAAAATATGCCTGAAGAATGCAATAGCTACAGTTCAGCGGACAGTTAGTCCCAATATTCAGGATATTATAGCCGCAACATATATAATTATTTGTTCCGGGGCATGGCTTTAAAAACTCACCTTTAAAAGGGACAAGACGTAAGGTCTGCTTGTCCATAATATCTGTTTCATCAATATTATTAAAATCATCCTGGCTGTGACACAATAATACAGGGACACCATTTAATCTATTTTTTATTTCTGAAGTAAGCGGGTAATATTCCGCCCCTTCTTCCTGGAGGATCTTTTTAATTTTATATCTCATTTTATTCATTAATCCATGGATCTTTTATTTTTTGAAGATTATATTTTTCATCTCTCATTTCCATTAAAACTTTTTGCAATTCTTCTCCATTGTTGAAATCAATTTCCATCCTGTATCCTTTTGACTCAAAGAATTGTGGGTTGAGTATCCTTACATTATTGGGCAAATGTAAATCATTAACCCATTTTTTAAATATTTCCTGATATTTTGAGATACCTGGGTTCCGCATCATCCTAAAATAGTCCATAAATTCCTTTGCCTTTTGAGGTGTGTTCCTTTTTTCATCTTTGAGTAGATCCTGAAGATATGCATTATTCAGTATTACTGATATTGAGGTTTTATTAATTCTTGAAATATCAATCAGAAAATCAATAAATTGAATCTGATAGTTATAGCTTAGCTTTAGCTTATCAATCCAGTAACTGGTCAGTAAAATATCCTCTCTATCCATATGAATCAATAATTCTATTGATTTAAAATTTAATATATTACCCGCTAAATACTGCTTTATTGATTCATCAAGTTTGTTGATTTTAAGAAATACAGGATAATCTTTTCTATTTATTTTAATTAGATGACATACTTTATATATTGAATTTGAATCTTTAACTATTTTAGATATATTATTGATTAACATACTTTTCTCAATAATATTTAGTTCCCGAGAAAAAATATTATCATGTAATGCAAAAAGAAGTATTTCATATGATGTTAACCCTGCATCTGTCAGATCAAAGCAGAAGACCTCCTTTATCCTGAGCTCTTTTAATGCAAGGATACGCCTGAAACCGGTCACAACTTCAATAGAAGATTTATTTTTGTTTCTGATAATATAGGGGTTATTTATAAGCCCTATATTATCTATAGATTCAACTAACTGAGAATTATCAAACCCATAGCTCATACAGAACGAGCCTGGCTGATCTGAAAAATTATCAACATCCACCTTTACTAAAGGGTAATTATACATACTTTTTGCTAATGTCATTTTAAAATAAACTCAAATTTAAAGGTTAACGATATCATGTTTTTGCATAGAGATTATCAATTTATAATAGATACATTAATGATTTACAATCTAATCTATTATATTTTTATAATACCTAATGAAGGTTTTGTATTTGACAAAAAAAACTGTTTTTTATATCTATGCTAAAATTTTATTAACCTCTATAATGAGGAGACATGCAGAATCTATTTTCACCATTTTCAATAAAAAACTGCCATTTAAAAAACAGGATAGTAATGCCTGGGCTGGCCTCTTTTCTTATAGAAAATGACGGGTCATATTCAGAAAAGACCATAGAACACTACAGGCTCCGCGCTGCTGGTGGCCCTGCAATGATAATTATGGAGGCTCATGGTGTGGCCCCTGAAGGGGTGGTTTCCAACCATCAGGCAAGGATTTATGATGACAGATTTATTAAGGATATTTCCAGAGCTGCCGCGGTAATTAAAAATGAAGGCTGCATCCCCGCTATACAGATACATCATGCAGGCAGACAGGTTCCATCACGGGTGATTAATCGAAAACCATTTGCGCCTTCACCCCTACCCTGCCCGTCCATTAAAGGTGAAGTTGAGCCTCTTTCAATTAAGGGTATAGAAAAGATTGTAACCCAGTTCGGAGATGCTGCAGAAAGGGCAAAAGCAGCTGGCTTTGAATTGATTGAAATACATGGCGCACATGGTTACCTGATAAACCAGTTTTTATCCGGGTTTTCAAATGAACGAGAAGATGAATATGGCGGAACAACCTTAAAAAGATCGAGATTTGCAATAGAAATAGTGAGAGAGGTCAGAAAAAGAGTCGGGCCGGATTATCCATTATCATTCAAGATCAGCGCACAGGAATTTGTACCAAATGGTCTTACTACAGAGGAAAGTATTGAAATTTTAAAACTGTTAATACCTGAAGGTCTTGATGTAATACAGATATCTGCTGGGAATGATGCTACTCCGGAATGGATTTGTCAGTCTATGTTTATGAAACAGGCATGTCTTGTCGAATCGGCAGCAAAAATAAAGTCAGCATTAGATATACCTGTAATGGTAGTAGGAAGAATAAATGATCCTGTAATCGCTGATGAAATAATAAAAGAAAAAAAGGCGGATCTGATATGCATGGGCAGAGGTCTTCTGGCTGACCCTGAATTACCTAAAAAGGCCAAGGCAGGCAGGCTGGAAGACATTAGAAAATGCATAGCATGTAATACATGTATGCAGAGCATTTTTCGAAATGGAAAGATTGAGTGCCTAGTCAATCCAACCCTTGGCAGAGAGAAGGAGTTGATTTTAAAACCAGTTGAGAAACCTAAAAAAGTGCTTGTTGTAGGTGGTGGCCCAGGAGGATTAAATGCGGCCCGCATTGCATCAAAAAGAGGACATTCTGTTGACCTTTATGAAAAAAACAGCCTGCTTGGTGGACAGCTTCTTTTTGCCAGGAAGCCCTATTTTAAAAAGGAATTAGACCAATTACTTGAATATCTCCTGACTCAAATAAAAAAAGAAAAGGTTAACTGCCACCTTAACCATGAGATAACTCTTAAAGAAATCAGTTCGATTAAACCGGATGTTGTTGTTATAGCAACAGGTTCAAAACCCTTTAAGCCACCAATTAAGGGTATAAATAGCCTGAATGTCATGACTGTACCGGAAATTCTCAATGGCACCTTTGAGTTAAAAGGAGAAAATATTGTTGTTCTGGGCGGAGGATCAACCGGGTGCGAGATTGCCCTTGATCTGTCACAAAGAAGATGTAATGTAACAATTGTTGAACAATTGCCTAAAATAGGTGCACAGATTGAGGCAGTAACCAAAAAAATGATATTAAAAGGCTTAAAAGAAAACAGGGTAAAAATCCTTACTGAACATACAATAAATGAGATAACATCTAATGGGATTTACGTTCTTGATAAGAACAAAAAGAGATATTTTATAGAATGCGATAAACTGGTTGTTTCAACTGGAAATAAACCTGATGAAAAACTTTCTGCTGATTTGAAAAATTTAGGCATTGAAACATATGTCTTAGGTGACTGCATGCAGGTGAGGAGTGCAAAAGAGGCAATTTACGAGGCCGCAGTAATAGGTTGTAAAATCTGATCAATATGCCTGAATCCCGGTTATTATAGGGTTTCAGGCATATTATTATCCTATTTTTTTGCTTTGGCTTCTTTAATCAGATCTTTTCCATACTTATCAAGATACTCATTAACGTCCTCTTTCCAATCAACCATTACATTATAACCCAGGTTTTTGAGCAGCCTGTTTTCAAGTATACAGTTATGAGGTCTTTTAGCAGGTTGAGGATAGTCAGAAAGTTTGCATGGTTTTATCGGTGTCTTGATATTGAGCCGTTCAAAGACATGCTGAGCAAATTCATATCTACTGCAATATCCCTCTGCAGTTGCATGAAAAGTACCCTTAAGATCTGTCTTAAGTAGTGTTTTAATCTGCAATGCCAGACGATATGACCATGTTGGTGAACCGACCTGGTCATCAACAACCTTGATAGTTTTTCTGGGACTTTTCATTGCCTTAACCAGAAGGGCATCAATAAAATCATCACCGTTTTTTCCATACAGCCAGCCTGACCTTACTATTATGTAGCTGGGAGCATTTTCCTTGACCGCAACCTCACTCTCAACCTTGCACCTGCCATATGCAGAAATAGGTTCAACAGGATCATCTTCAAAATAGGGCTGTGGTATACCCTTCTGTCCGCTGAACACATAATCGCTTGAGATATGTATCATCCGACAGTTATAACGCGCAGAACCCTGGGCAAAATTTCTTGGCCCTTCTATATTAATCTTTTTAATTCTATAATCATCCTTTTCACAACCATTTACATCTGTGTAAGCGGCACAATTAATTATCACATTAGGCGACAGTTTATGAAGACTGTCAATTGCAGCATCCCAACTAATAATATCGAGTTCTGACCTGGACGGTGCAATCACCTGATGTTCATCCTTCAGTACATCCCTGCAATCACTTCCAAGTAGACCACTTGAACCTAACAGTAAAATTTTCATATAAAGAGCTCCTCCTGTTTGTGAAAAATGGCTAATTATAATTAAAAAAAAAACAAACGCCAGAAAAACTTTTATCCTGTTGATTGAATTTTCAGGTTTTCTTCTTGCCTGTCCTAATTTATTTATGATAAATGTTTAATAGTTATTCTGATGTCTAATAATTATGTTTAGTTTTAAATAGGAAATATGAAAATAAAAATACCATATTTCTCTCTAATGATGTTATTTTTCATATTGACTGCATTCGGTTGTATGAAAACAGTGGTCAGGATATCGCCACCTCTATTAAAAAATATCTCATTATCTATTTTTGAAGAATGTGATCCAGATATAGCAGAGCAGGCGATCCCAGGAAATCTAAAAATCTTAGAGGGATTATTGAAAAATGATCCACAAAATGCTGATATTAAAAGATTATTAACTATGGGTTATTGCGGTTACAGCCTGCTTTTTTTGGAAGGTATTGATGATAACAGGGCCGCAGCCCTATATTTTAGAGCAGCAAGCTACGGATTTAAAGCCACTGGTTTTTCTGGGATACCTGACAATATGGACAGTAAAGATTTGACTGAAAGACTTGGCACGTTAAAGAGTAAAGAAAATGCAAATGCCCTTATGTGGGCAACCGGCTCCTGGTGTCTGTGGATCAACCTTAATTTACATAGACCGGAGGCGCTTGGCCAGCTTAAAAACGCACAACTATGTATTGACTATCTTGCAGAAAAATACCCTGACCTTTACTTCGGACTGCCAAATCTCCTTAAGGCATTGAGCCATTCAGTTAAGCCATCCATGCTTGGAGGGGATTTTGAAACAGCAAAAATATATTATGATAAAGCCCTGTTATCTGGAAAAAGGATGTTCTTTCTTTCACAGTATTACTGTGCCAGATATTACTGTGTAGGAACACAAAACAGGGAGATGTTTATTTCCCTTCTTAATGAGATCATCAGCAGTAATATTGATTACCCTGATGATCTGTGTCTAATCAATTCTGTCTTCCGAAAAAAGGCCCAAATACTATTAGATAACATTGATGAATACTTCATATGAATATTTTAAAAAGGTTACTATTTATGAAGAGATATAAATTAATTTTTTTAAAATCAATAAGTTGTTTGGTTATATTAATTCTGGCCATTTGCTTCTTAAATAATAAAACATACTGCGCTGAAAAGACATATATGATCAAATTTGCAACTGTGGCGCCTGATGGTTCCATATGGGTAAACTATATGCGGAATCTTGATAAGCGGCTCAGGTCAAAGAGTCAGGGGAAAATAGGTTTTCGTATCTATGCAGGTGGAATAGCCGGTGACGAGCTTGATGTTTTAAAAAAGATCCGGATTGGTCAGATCCATTGCACAGCCTTTTCAGGTGTTGGCATAACTGAAATCCTTCCAATGTGGCGAATCATGGATTTACCTTTCCTGTTTAGAAATACCGATGAAGTAAGGCTTGTTCACAGTGAACTGGATCCGCTTTTTAAAGAAGAATTCAGAAAAAAGGGCTTTGAATACATTACATGGGCGGAAGTGGGTGATGTATATCTGTTTTCCAAAAAAGAGATAAAAAACAGAAATGATTTTAAGGGGCTAAAAATATGGACCTGGTCAGGGGATCCTGTTTCAAAGAAGACATTTACCATGATGGGTTCAATACCAATATCACTTTCCATTACAGATGTGACAACAGCAATAAACACAAACATGATAGATACGGTCTATGCCCCGCCCATAGGAGCCCTTTCAATGCAATGGAATGAGAAGATGAATCATATGACCGGATTTCCCATTGCCCATTCAACAGGGGCTATCCTTATTTCTAAAGAATATTTTGATAATATTCCTGAAGAGTTGAGTAAACTCTTTAATGATGAATTTAAGATATCAATGACCGAGTTATCCTCTGCCCTGAATAAACAGGCTGATGAATCGATAAAAATAATCTGCCAGAAAGGTATCAAGTTATCTGCTAAACCAGGCGTAAAGGAGCTTGCCGAGTTTAATATACTCCATAATGAGATCGCCAATAGCCTTAAAGGCGAAATATTCCCTGAGGCACTGCTCTTAAAAGTTTATAATATACTAGACAGGGAACGATCAACTAATTGAAAATAAAGGATATATACCAGGTTTTTGAGTCTCTTGAGCGCGGACTAATTATCTTGTCATTTAGTCTCATGATCATTTTTTCTTTTCTGAATGTAGTACTTCGCGCATTATATACAAAGCTGGGTTTTGGGCCTGCAAATCTTATTTTAAATAACATGGAATGGAGTGAACCCTTTTCAAGGATGATGCTGCTCTGGATAACCTTTCTTGGCTCATCCCTGCTGACAACTAAAAACAGACATATAAAGATAGATATCTTCGGACAGTTTATGTCGCCGTTTTTGATTTCAATTCGGGAAATAATCACTTCAATTGTCTGCATGACAATCTGTTTCCTTATGTTCTACGCATCAGTGGGTTATATCAGGATGGAAATCGCTCATGGAACAGGTATCCTTTTTGGGATCAAAGCCTGGATATGGTACCTAATTATACCTGCTGGTTTTATCCTGATACTGATTCGTTTTGGATTAAATCTGTTTGATACCTTGATAAATATCAGGAAGATTAAATAAAAATGATACCTTGGTTAGCAATCATTTTAATATTACTAACAATATTTGGAATGCCACTCTTTGCATGCATATTCGCGGCAGCCATGCTTGGGCTATATCATGAAGGTATCAATTTTGTTGCAATTCCCATAGAGATATTAAGGCTCTCTTCATCCCCGGTTTTGATGTCCATACCTCTCTTTACCTTTGCAGGTTATCTTCTGGCTGAAGGAGATACATCCAAACGACTTATAAGATTTTCAAAGAGCCTTTTAGGTTGGCTGCCAGGAGGACTTGGCGTTGTAGCTATTATTTCCTGTGCCTTTTTTACTGCTGTAAGCGGAGCAACAGGCATAACAATTATCGCACTTGGAGGCCTCCTTTTCCCTTCCCTGATTAAGGAACAATATAAAGAAAATTTTTCCATCGGTCTTGTAACCACAGGAGGCAGCCTCGGGCTGAGCTTTCCTCCAAGTCTGCCTGTCATTTTGTATGGGTATGTATCAGGTCTCAATATTGATGAGCTTTTTATAGCTGGTTTTATACCCGGGGCCATAATAATTTTCCTGCTATGTGTTTACTCAATCTATATCGGGAAAAAGTGGCATATCAGCACAACCTCATTTAATCTTACTGAACTTATGGCCTCATTACAGAACGCAATCTGGGAACTGCCAATACCTTTTCTTATTATCGCTGGCATATACACCGGCTTTTGCACAGCAATAGAGACCGCAAGCATTACTGTTGTATATGTGCTTTTTTTAAAAACTGTTATCTATAAAGAGATTAGATTAATTAAAGAGGTGCCAGGAATAATGGTTGAAAGCCTTAAACTGGTTGGCGGAATAATGATTATCCTTGGCGCGGCGCTAGGATTTACAAATTACCTGGTAGACGCATTTGTGCCTGCGACTATACTTGAATTTATGAAAGGTGTTGTGCAAAGCAAAACGGGTTTTCTCCTTATACTCAACCTCTTTCTACTGCTCATCGGCTGCATGATGGATATATTCAGCGCAATACTCATTATTGTCCCTCTTATAATTCCGATAGCACAGGAGTTTGGCATTAACCAGCTTCATCTGGCAGTTATATTTATTATTAACCTTGCCATAGGTTACAACACCCCCCCTGTAGGATTGAATCTGTTCGTTGCCAGTGCCAGGCTGGATCGGCCTCCGTTAAAAATATATATCTCTACCCTACCCTTTCTTTTAATAAGCCTGTCAGCCCTTGCCTTGATCACATTCTGTCCGTGGTTGAGCCTGTTTTTACCGGGAATAGTAAAATAAGATATTTATCTCGGTTTTTTTATCCCTAGTTTTTTCATTCTGAAGAGTAATGTAGTTGGTTTCAGTCCAAGTATCTCAGCTGCCCCTTTTGGGCCACTCACCTTCCAGTAGGTGGATTTGAGTACCTTTTCTATATGATCCCTTTCAACATCGGCCAGTGAGGCATTAAGCTGATATGAGTCTGGAGTCAATGTCCCAACACGGTTAGTATGAAGACCTGAAAAGCTGATTCGCCTGCCGTCTGACAGTATTACTGATCTTTCCACAAAATGCTCAAGTTCCCTGACATTGCCAGGCCAGTCATAGGTCATTAGCTTTTCCATCTCCTCATTCGGAATAAATTTTATTGGTTTTGACATCTTTTTTGCAAATTTATCAATGAAGTGCCATACAAGTATTGGGATATCCTCTTTTCTTTCACGCAGAGGAGGAACATGTATAGGAAAGACAACAAGACGGTAATAGAGATCCTGTCGGAATTTCTCTTTAAGCACCTCGCCATAGAGATCTTTATTGGTTGCTGAAATAACCCTGAAATCTGAGTGAATGGTATTTGTGCTGCCAAGTCTTTCAAATGATCCTCTCTGAAGTACCCTTAATAACTTGACCTGCAGTTCCAGAGGCAGATCACCGATTTCATCCAGGAATATTGTACCTTCATGGGATATCTCAAATCTTCCTTTTTTCCTCTCATTTGCGCCTGTAAATGCCCCTTTTTCATGTCCGAATAATTCGCTTATTATCAGTTCTGAAGGTAGTGCAGCAAGATTTACAGATATGAATGATCCATTTTTTCTTTCACTTAAATTATGTATAGCCTTGGCGACAAGCTCCTTCCCAACCCCTGTTTCTCCGGTTATCAGCACTGTGCTGTCTGTTGCAGCTACCTGGGCGATCTGACTTTTAAGCGTCTTGATTGCCTTTGATTCCCCAACAATCATTTCAATTGGGTTTGAGATACCCATCTCCTGTTTATAGAAAAGGGCCTCATCCTTGAATCTTGTCTTGAGCTGCCTCATCTCTTCAAACATTCTGATATTGGATACCCCTACTGATATCTGGTTGCATAACAGCCTCAAGTAGCGGAGCTGGTTATCAGAAAATGGCTGCCCTCCTAGCCTGTTGAAAAGGCAAATATATCCGGTTTTATTTTCGGGCATCTTTACAGACATAAGTATTACTGAATTGATATCTGCCTGTTTGAAGTAACCTGATAAGACAGGATCGCATCTATCAGTATCTGGTATAAATATCTCTGATCGATCCTTAAGATCTGTTATCAGCATCTTTATAATAGAATTAAATGCTTCTGATTCAAGGAAGGCAGTGTCAACAAGGTTTCTGCTGGCTGCTATTCTGAAATTCTTATTGTGCGTTGACACTATATAGGCGCACTGGGTAGCCATTGAAAAATCAATTGCCACATCAAGAACCCTGTCAAGGAATGATGGCACATCCTGTATCGTTTCCAGAGATTCATTGATACGGATTATCTTATCTATCATTATCTCTATTTTGCGTTCACGGGGCATTATGGCCTTTAGTTCTTTGGGAAGGTAGCCGTGATCCACCTTGGCAAATAATCCCCATGCCTTTTCCATGTATTCCTTCCTCCTGGCGGTATCTCCTCTTTTCAGATATTCATCACCGAGCATGATCCTTGTTTTTGCAAGTTCAATTTCTGCGCCGGCTGATTCAAGCCATTTTTCACTTTTTTTAAGCTCGGAAATCATATCCAGTTTACCATCCTTCTGTTTAACAACCCTGTGCCTGTAAGCAATTCCCTTGTAGTAAAGATTATCACCCGTGATTGATTCAGTTATTGCATCATTATAATTTAGTTTTTCATAATAATATCCCTTTGACTCAAGACCATACAGGTATTCAAAAAACCAGTTGCTCTTAATATGAGGATATCCTGTATCCTTTGGGTAATCAGCGATTCTTCTGTGACATTCAAATGCGTTTTCATAATCACCTTTCTCATAATAAATATAGGCGTTGCATGTATCTGCCATCAACTGCATAAGGTTATCTATATTATCAGGAAATTCAAATGCCCTTTTTATCCATTTTTCTGCCTCATCAACATTGCCGATCTCAATGCATGAATGGGCATAAAGTATACTCGAAAAAACCGCTGCATCCTTAAGGTTCAGCAAAACAGCCTTTTTATAAACAGCCTCCATCATGCCCATTCCCCTGGCAATTCTACCATTTATCACATATATGCGGCCCATATAGCTGTCACCCATGAGGGTAGAGGTATCATCACCGAACTCTTCAAGCCCTGATATTGTTTTTTCATAACTTTGCAATGCCTCTGTAATCCGGCCTTTCCAGAACATGATCTGCCCCATGCATAGCGCTGATAATACCCTGGCAGAGGGTATATCCTTATTCTCTACAATCTCAAGGGTTTTATTTATGTATTGAATAGCTTTCTGAGTATGTCCAGAGGCTGCAAGCGCGCGTGCCAGACGAAGATTAATTTTAGACAGGTATTCCCACCTGCTAAAATGTCTGGCATGCCTCCATGCATCAGTGAGCACAGGTATTATCTGATCAAGAGGTTTCATCATCCTTGATGCCTGAAGACTTCCGATTACGCTTTCAAGATAAAAATCAATGGTCTCTTTTTTAGGGGTGTTACTATCAAAGTAGTGAAGTGTCCTGTCAAAGATTCTATATGCCTTTTTTTTCTCCCCTGATGTTGAAAGCATTTTTGCAGCATCAACAAGGTATTTAAGATGTGCCTCAGAAATATCGGCATAAAGATATAATCCGGCAATGTAAAGGTCTTTTTTAGGACTCTCCTGCATATTTTTTTCGTAGTATCTTAATAATCGCCTGATAATCCCGTTCAGTGTTTTTTTCGGAACATAATCAAATAAAAAATCGGAAATATCATCAGCATTAAAATTATGGAATATCTTGTTGTTATCAAGTTTAAAAAGGCCGCAGGAAAGGAGGTTTCCTATCAGGCGATGCTGCTTATCAATATTTTTACCACCATTGATTTCATCAATTTCTGAATAGACAAAAGGTGTAGGCATAAGAGCAGTTAGTATAAATAGTTCCCTGCTTTCATGGTCCATTTTTTGCCATTGAGCCTTTATGTCCACAAGATGGATCATCAATGTTTAAACCTGCCTTTCTTGATCATTTTTACTAATAAAATATGATGTACTGGTATTTAATTATATCGTTTATTTCTATCAATATATTAACTGTTTTTCAATATATTGCGAAAAAT
>CAYWRH010000086.1:0-18201 GCA_964460435.1 uncultured Desulfatiglans sp. | reverse complement strand
ATCAAATGAAGCTCCTCTCCCTTGATGGGAGAGGTTGGGTGAGGGTGGAAAAGATTGCTATTAAAATGGATTTTTTATTCAACAGGCTTTCCCCCCTCCCCTTTCTCTCCCACAGAGTGGAGGGGAGTTTTTAAGAAATATTTTCTCAAGTCAACAATATTGGGTTTAAACCCGTCCCTGCAATTGTTGCAAGGGTATATTTAGTTGTCTCTGGTAGCCCCTTATATAATTCAATGTCGTATGGAATAAATCTTTATAGCTACTGTAATCAGCACAATATATATTTAGAATAAAAGTTTTTGCCCTGATGTTTTTTGGAAATAAATTTTTTCAGGAGAGACAGATAGCATGATCGGAGCAATTGCAGGAGACATAATTGGTTCTGTTTATGAATTTAACAACATCAAGACAAAGGCATTTCCGCTGTTCTCGCCTCTTTCCAGATTCACTGATGATACTGTCCTTACTGTTGCTGTGGCAGATGCCATTATTTCAGGGCTTCCCTACCTTGATTCAATAAGGAGATTCGGCAGGGCCTACCCAGATGCCGGCTATGGCAAGGCATTCAAAGAATGGCTCTTCGCAGAAAAGGTCAAACCCTATAACAGCTGGGGCAATGGCTCTGCCATGCGCGTGAGTCCGGTCGGCTTTGCATTCAACACTATTGATGAGGTTTTGAAAGAGGCCAGGCTCACAGCAGAAATAACACACAATCATCCTGAAGGGATAAAAGGGGCAGAGGCCGCTGCCCTTGCCATATACCTTGCCAGAAAAGGAGCAGACAGGGATATCATAAAAAAAGAGATCCATGACCGGACTGGTTATAATCTTGACAGAAGCGTTGATGATATCCGTGTTAACTACACCTATGATATATCATGCCAGGGCACAGTGCCTGAGGCCATAATATGTTTTCTTGAATCATGCTCATATGAAGATGCCATACGTAATGCCATATCCATTGGCGGTGACAGTGATACGCTTGCCTGCATAACTGGCGGCATTGCTGAGGCATTTTACGGGCCGGTTCCGGATGATATTTTAAAAAAGGTTAAAGAGATACTCCCGCCCGAACTAATGGGGCATGTAAAGACCTTTTATGAAGTCTGCATGGGCAGTCATGATTATCAAAACGTGAAGAGACAGGTTTGAAACCTGTCTCTTCACGTTGGGCGTACCCATTAACAGGCTAATTTGAATAAATGATGCAACCAGTGAAGGCCTTATCCGGAATTTGCCTCTTTCCGGATGGACACAAACTAATTCTCATCATCTCTCCATTCCCAGTCCCTTCCGCCCTTGAACACCGCCGCATTCATCTCGTTGCTCAGGAAGAGAAGATTTGATCCAGGGAATTGCAGCGCCATATTGAGGAAGAACTCACCTGTTGTCTTGGTGTTCGCCAGTTCCACCTCAGTGGCGGCAAGATATTTCTTCATATAGGTAAAGCTGGATGAGTCAAAGGGCATGCCCGGTTTCTGGTGGCCCGGTATAACAGTCTCTGCCCCAAGCTTTTCAAGCATCTCAACATCCTTAAGCCACTGTTTTCTCTCATCTGCAGTAATCTCGCATGTGAAGGGGTGCGACTCATTGAAAAGCACATCGCTGCCATAAAGGAGCTTTATTGATGGAACCCATACAACAGTATTGTATTTGAGGTCACCCATGATCTTGGGCATGATCTCTATGCGGTGCCCTTCAAGCTCAAAATACTTGTCTTTCATTGGTTCAATGTTTACGGCCTTTCTGGGGACATTTGTCGGCCCTATTATCTTGACCCAGTGATCAATCTTGCCGAACATCTGCTTGTTAATGGTGCTTGCAACCTCTGGAAGCGCTATTACCTTTGCATCAGGGAAGGCGTCCTTGATCGGCCCAAGGCCAAAATAGTGATCCGGATGTGCATGGGTCACATAAATGTACTTGAGGCTTTTACCTGTTTCAAGTATCTCTGCAACCACCCTGTGACCGTTTGAAAGCGTCCACTGTGTATCCAGGATTGCCGCATCCTTTTCACCCATAAGGATTACTGTGCATACAGAAAATCCGCTTTCAGAGCTATAAAAAACCTTTGCTGAAAGTTTGCCAGGCCCATTGTCAACAAATCTTACTTCCATATTATGCCTCCTCTTTTGTTTTATTATTTGTAAAGTACCAGGAAGTTGTCCCGCTATTGTAAGGCTTTCCAATATACACCTTTTTTTGTGCTATTCAAGACCAAATATCATTTGAACCAGGTTAATACATATGTTAGAAGAGATAATATTTGTAACCATTATTCAGGTTTTTTGTCTGTTACCATCCATTCAGAGGAGGCTTTGATATGCACCTGACACCACCCATTACAAGCATGACCGATGCATTCAGCGTGAAAGGAAAAAATGTTGTTGTTACAGGCGGAAACCGCGGGATCGGGCTCGGGATAAGCACCGCCTTTGCACAGAGTCTGGCAAATGTAGCTATCCTTTGCCGCAACACGGAAAAGGGCAATCAGGTTGCAGAAGGTTTTAAACAGTATGGAGGCAGATATATCTGCATAGAGTGCGATATTGCAGATAAAAAAAGTGTGGATAGAGCAACCGCTGAAATATTTAATTTTTTTGATCATGTTGATGTGCTTGTAAATAACGCAGGGGTAGCAACTAATGTAGAGTTTCTAAAAGACAAGGATATGAAGGAGTGGCACAGGGTTATTGATACCAACCTTCACGGTGTTGCCAATATGATATATGCCATTGCGCCAAAGATGCGGGAAGCGGGCCTTGGAGGGAGGATCATTAATATCTCATCCATAGGCGCCCAGCTTATCGGCGATGTGTTTAATCACCCCAATTCGCCATATCATGCATCAAAGGCAGCTATAGACCATTTTACCAGGTACCTTGCTGTGGAGCTTGGCCCTGACGGCATACGGGTGAACAGTATTGAACCAGGCCCGTTCCATTCTGATCTGGATAAAGACCTGCCTGAAGGGGCCCATGAATTTATAAGAAAAGAGACACCATGTCACAGGTTTGGGGAACCGATCGAGATAGGCGCATATTGCGTGTTTCTTTCATCTCCGGCAGGAAACCATATCACAGGGTCAATCTGTGTTCAGGATGGCGGGCTCATCTGCAGGGCCGGATAGTTGAATTAAAAGGAGAATCCATAATGTCCAACATAAAATATTTTGCCTTTCCAGGTCAGGGTAACCCTGTTCAGCCTTTAGTTGTGCCAAAAGATGCCCGTATTAACGCTGTCTGGATGGATGCAAAGGTAATAAAAAACTGCATGTTCAATGAGGCAGCATGGTACCTGAAACCGTGCAGGGAACCTGGTCTATTCAAAATCAATTCTGACAGGATGATATTTCTGGTTGGTGGTGACCCCTATAAACCTGACAGCCTGAATGCAACAGTTGATTTATGGATAGAAAACGATAAACTCCAGCTCACAAACACATGTGCAGTGTTTATACCTGAGGGGGCCGCACATGGCAACCTTGAGGTAAGGGATATTACAACCCCGTTTTTCTACTATACATGCCACCTGAACACAGACAGGTTTGAGGCAATCCCGGCAAAGGCGACCGCTAAAAAGGGCGTCTATGCAGGCAATTATGTAGAAAGGTACGAACGCCCTGACGGGACAATCCCTGAAGCGCCGGAAGGCTTTATTAAATTTCTGGTCTATATGGACGGAAAAAGGCTAAAGGGGGCGCCCTATGCAGAGATAATATGGTTCTGCACCACAAATGACACCGGCCCTGCCCCGCACAGCCATGATGACTTTGATGAGTTCATAGGCTTTATGGGCACAGACCCGGCGCACCCCGAAGAGTTGAATGCAGAGGTCAGCTTCTATATTGAGGATGAAAAGATATCTGTTACAAAAAGCTGCCTTATCTACATACCAAGGGGCCTTACACACAGCCCCATATTTGTGCCAAGGCTTGATAAACCCATACTCCACTTTTCAGGCGGCAATGGGGGCGACTATGCAAGAAAGGGTGATGAACGCAAAAATGATAATATGTTCAGGGCAAGCGAATTATCTGCATAACCCTGTGCAATGGTTGAAAAGTATTATTCACCCGGTCGCATCTCTCTCAGCATCCGGCACAATTCATCCCCGAACAAATCCATCTGCCAGTTTTTCAATATCGATTGGCATGACAGTTTAGAAATATCACACGGATTAATCTGCACCAGCATCTGTATCTGTGAATTGGTGCACAAAACAGATGGCTCAAGATCAAGCTTTTCAGCCATCCTGTTTCTCCATTCCTTTATGAGCCCTATCTCTTTCTTGAACTCTGCCTCAATCCCCCTTGTCCCGTTTTTAGGGTATACAGGCAGATCAGCCTCCGGAATTCTCATAACCTCATCAATCTTCCTGAGTATATCAGACCCCATATTTTTTATCTGCATATCAGAAAGCGATTCAAGGTCGTTTCTGTTTGCTGGCATCCTCTCAGCCAGTTTCAATACCTGATCATTGCTCAACACCTTAAAAACAGGCCTGTCTCTTATAATGGCTGCCTCCTCTCTGAGTCTTAATATGGCCTCAAGGGCAGCAAGATTTCTGGGCGGCAGCCTTTTTGCGCCCTTGAACCTCATATACAAAGGCTCCTCATTGCCGGGTGTGAACCTTACCCTGCTCAATATTTCGCACTCCTCGGCAAGCCATTTGATACGCCCCTTTTCAGTCAGGGCATTTTCAAGTTTCTCGCTCAAAGGTATGAGGTAAAAGGTATCATATACGCCATAGGCAAGCATCTCTTCTGACAGGGGTCTTTTTGACCAGTCTCTCTTCTGGTACTTTTTTTCAAGTTCAACATCAAAATGCAGTTTTAACAGACTGGCTAGTCCTGTCTCATTAACCCCGAGCAGGCGCGCTGCAATCTGGGTATCAAACAAAGATGATACCTCTATCCCGAAATCACGATAAAGGGAGCGAATATCATAGTCAGAACCATGCAGTATCTTGCGTATTGAACTGTTTGAAAAGATAGGGGCAAGGGGAGAGATATCCCTTATTGCAAGTGTATCCACCAAAAGATTTTTACTGATGGTGGATATCTGCAATAGGCATATCTTTTCCCTGTAATGGAAAAGGGAGTCTGACTCAAGGTCAACACCTATTGCGCTCTCCTTTGCAAGGGAAGATGCCTCTTCTTTAAGTGTATCAAAATCAGTAATGTATCTGTATGAAATACCTTTTATATTCAATTAATTTTTACCTTCTTTCATAATCAGCCTTATTAAATTTGCCATAACATATAATTTTAAAGAAAATTAATTATTATTAAGTGAGCGATTATAGGTTAAAAACAACCTTCCGGTCAAATTGAAAGGGTTATGTTGGGTTTGACCAGTTCACTTTTCACCAATAAAATTCTTCAAGTATTTTAATGGTTTTACCGATACGGTTAAAAGCGTCAGACATGTAGGGAATATATTAATAAAGGTAAAAATGAGTCAGCCTAAAATTCTAATAATTGATGACAGTCCATTTTTCAGAAGTCAGATAGAAAATGAACTTAAATCGATTAATGCTTCATTCTCCCACGCTGAAGATGGCAGAAAAGGCCTGGATATGGCGCTTTTGGATTCCTATGATCTTATTATATCTGATATTGAGATGCCCAATATGGACGGTTTTGCCATGTGCAGCAAACTTAAGGCAAACCCCAATACAATAAGCGTACCGGTTATCCTTATAAGCTCAAACGATACAGAGAAATATATTGACAAGGGTTTCAAGGTTGGCGCCGACTCATACATAATAAAAACCGATCTGAAGACCAAACTGCTTGATACAACACTTGAGGTGCTGAAAAAATCCAAGTTTCATAATAATAACAATATACTGGTTGTTGATGATTCATCTACAATCAGGTCAATTGTAAAGGACGCCTTTGAAAAGGCAGGATTCCATGTAACAACCGCAGAAAATGGGAAGGTTGCACTTAAAAAGATAAAGGAAGAGCCCCCTGATCTTATCCTGAGCGACATAGACATGCCTGAGATGAGCGGCATAGAGCTCTGTAACAGGGTCAGAATGGAGCCTGAATTAAAGGCAATACCATTTGTTGTTATGAGCGCCAATGACAACAGGGCAACCATGCGCCAGCTGCTGGAAAGGGGGGTTAGCGCCTATCTGGTCAAGCCATTCAACATGGAGCAGATGGTAATAACCATTGAAAAGCTGCTCTCAGATCAATACCTGATACTGCTCAAGGAAAAGGAGCGTCTTGATTCAGAAAGACAGTTCATGCTTTCAGGCATCACCAGCCTGATTACGGCTCTTGAGGCAAGGGATCACTATACCTGCGGCCACTCGCAGGCAGTAGCCGCAATTGTGGAAAAAATGGCTGTCAAGATGGGTATGTCAATGGAGGATATCGAATCTATCAGCATAGCCGGAAAGCTGCATGACCTGGGAAAGATAGGGGTACCTGACAGTGTGCTGTTAAAACCGGGCAGACTTACTGATGAAGAATTCGACCTGGTAAAGGAGCATCCACTTGTCGGGGTGAATATTCTTGGGAATATCGCAAGTCTGGCCAGGGTAATACCTGCAATAAGGCACCATCATGAGAGATTTGATGGAAAAGGTTACCCTGATGGTATAAAAGGCAGCGCTATTCCAATATGGGCAAGAATAATGGCAGTGGCAGATACCTACCATGCGCTTACCTCGGACCGTCCCTACAGGGATGGCATGCCCCTTCAAAAGGCAATGGATATAATACTTACTGCAAAGGGCACCCAGCTCTGCCCTGACTGTGTTGATGTTTTTGTAGAGCTTATCGGCGAAGTCTCCCCGAAAAATCTTATTGCCTAAAATAGAATAATAAAATATTTATCAACCTGTTATCAAATTACAGGCTTTTATCTTATGGATTACAGGTTAAAACGGTATCAAAGGGAGTTTCCTTTCAGCTATGCGGAAGGGGTATATAGTTGTATAGAGCTGCTTGACGCACGCCCCGAACATGTGACCCGTCTCTTATTATCATCATCAGGTCAAAGGAATAGCGGGATCGCACGGATAATGGAAATCTGCATGGAGCGCAATATACCCTGTGAGACAAATGACAGGCTTATAGAGAGGATCTGCCGTAATGGAAAACATCTTGCAGTAGGCCTCTTTAACAAATATATCTCTGCTATTGAGCCGGATAAAAACCACCTTGTGCTTGTAAACCCCTCTGACATGGGGAACATGGGCACCATTGCGCGAACCATGGCCGGGTTCGGGATGCTTGACCTGGCATTAATAAGTCCTGCCACTGATTATTTTGACCCCAAGGTCATACGCGCCTCAATGGGTTCAATTTTCCGCCTGAACATTAGCTGTTTTGAGAGCCTTAATGATTATGCGAAGGCATTCAGCAATAATATCTACCTCTTCAGGACTGGGGAAAGAAAAAGCATCAGGGAGACCAGTTTTATCAGGCCATTCAGCCTTGTATTCGGGAATGAAAGCTCAGGCCTGCCAGATAATATCAATATAAATGGAATAAATGTATCTATACCTCATGATAACAGAATAGATTCGCTAAATCTCTCTGTTGCAGCAGGCATAGCGCTTTATGAGAGTTACAGAGAAAGGTCTTGAATCATGGACGAAATAACCAGGATAGCTACCGGTGTAGGCCAGCTTGACAGAATCCTTGGCGGCCTGTTTGTTGGCGATAATGTTGTCTGGTACGATGATGCCGGCAGCCTTGCATATGCATTCTGCCTCAATTTCATGAAGGAATCAGAATTACATGATAAACATATCATATATGTGAGTTTTGACAGGTCCCCCAAGAATCTGCTGGATAAACTCGGCGCACTCGCCGATTACAATAAGCTCACCATACTTGATTGTTTCACATTTGGAAAGGGTAAAGGTTCCCAGGTGTTTTTAAAGTTCTATAAAGAAAAGATGCCTGAGATCAAATGCAGGATAATCACGGCAAAAAAACCTGAAAAGGTGGAAGAGGTAATGGATGCCTTTTATGGCATTCATGCCGAGATGACAGGTGATGTGCGCTTTGTATTTGAAAGCATAACAGGCATGCAGGAGCTCTGGGGCGGCGAGGAGTCAATACTCACCTTTTACTCCCATTCATGCCCAAGATTGTATGAACTGAACACAATAGCATACTGGATAATGGAAAAGGAGGCGCATACCCCACGCCTGAGGGCGAGTATAAATCAGATAGCTCAGGTGGCAATAGATCTTTCGGTTAAAAGGGGCAAGACATCGCTGACAGTACTCAAGGCGGAAAAGCGGGATTCAAGCACACTCAACAGGCCTTATGGTTACTGGACAAGGGATATGTATATTGTATTTGATTCGGAAAAGAGACCGACCGCAAGCATTGATATGGGTATGCGACTTAGGGAGCTCAGGGTAAAACGGGGATTATCCCAGACAGAGGTGGCAAGGCTAATAGGGGTAACACCCAGCACCATTTCCCAGATAGAAAGCAATCTTATATATCCATCTGTGCCTGCCCTGCTCAAAATGGCAGAAATACTCAATATTGATGTCAGCGCATTTTTTCAGGGGGGTGTAGAAGGCAGGCCAAAAAATGTGTTCACCGGCCCTGATGCATCCGATATAAGGTTTGGTGACCTTCCTGAAGAGGCTATTTCCGGAAAGCTCCTAACACCCCTTGATTTTGAATCAAAGGTTGAACCCTATCTCATTGAGATAGCGCCGAATAAGACTATTCCTGCCCATTTTTTTATACATAAGGGTGAGGAGTTGGGTTATCTGCTCTCAGGCGAGTTGCAGATGAATATGGAAAAAACCTTATACACTGCAAGGGCCGGCGACCTTATCTATCTGACAAATGATATCCCTGCATGGTGGAAAAACACAGGCACAGAGGTGGCACGGCTCCTCTGGATAAAGGTAATGTAGCAGTTAACAGAAAAAGGCCTTTCAGGATATTCTCCTGAAAGGCCTTTTTATATTTCAAATATTAGCTGTTAAGTATCTTTTTTGCTGTCTCATCGTTGATCTCAGTGACATGAGGAATACCTGTTTCCCTCTCAGTCTCCCTGTTTGCAGAGAATAGGTCTCTCCTGCTTATCTGGCTGAGTGAGAATTTTCTGGCCCCTGCCATAAGCTGCTGTAATCCGCATGAGAGTTTATCAGCAAGTGTGTAAAAGGCAATAGCGCCGTATGGTATATTTTTCATCTCCTTTTTGCCCACCTTGTTCATAACATCAAAATAGGAGGCAAATATCTCTTCTGCCTTTTCTCCGATGCTGGTTACTGTCCTGGGCAGGCTTTCCCAGTTGCCGTTTAATGCCTCTCTCTTTTCAGGCACAAGGGCGCCCTCTATATTGGAGCCAACAAAACCAGGTATCATAACTGCCCTGCCCATGCAGACCATTTTTGTATATGGCGCGCCAAGAGCCAATGCCTTGAATATGCTGTCTTCAAGGGCAAATCCTCCGGCAAAGGAGAGATCAACAACCTTTTCGCCCCTTGCTGCAATGATGCTTGCATATTCATAGGCCTTTGAGTGCAGGAATATGGATGGCACGCCCCAGCTCTGCATCATATTCCAGGGGCTCATACCTGTGCCGCCGCCCGAACCGTCAATGGTAAGGAGGTCGCACTTTGCATCGCTGGCAAACTTTATTGCCATAGCCAGCTCTTCCATGCCATATGAACCGGTCTTAAGGGTGATTCTCTTGAAACCAATGCCTCTCAGGTAATCAATAGAATCCATAAAATCCTTTCTTACCTGTTCTGCTGTATCCAGATTGGTGCCGCCAAGTCTGCTGTGACGCGCAAAGGATTTTATTGAACCCTCCCTGAATGCCTGCTGCACTTCAGGCCTTGCAGGATCAGGGTCAACAACATATCCGCGATCCTTCAGGAACAGGGCATATTCAAGGCTGGGCACCTGTATCTCTCCGCCAATACATTTCGCCCCCTGCCCCCATTTCAGTTCGATTATGCATTTATTGCCATATTTTTCTATGATGAACTCTGCGACGCCGTTCCTTGTATCCTCAACATTCATCTGCACAATTATGGCGCCATATCCATCATGATATCTCAAATAGGTATCTATCCTTCTTTCAAGTTCAGGGGCGCCTGTTATCTTGCCCTTTCTTGTCTTCCCCTTCCCTATCTTTGATTTAAGGTCAACACCCACTACATTTTCACCTATAACAACAGGTATGCCAACAAGTGATCCGCCAATAGCAAATGAATCCCAGTATTTTGCAGCTATGAATGTTGATCCGAGTGCGCCGGTCATTAAGGGGATACGCACCTTTGTCTTCATCTCACTGCCAAACTCTGTTGAAAGATCAACATTAGGGAATATGCAGTCATCAGGGTCATTGGAAAGACCGGACTTAAGGCCATGTGCCCCATAGGCGTAGCCCTGTATACGCAGCGCATTGTAATTTACCCCGACACAGGTGGTGTTATTTGCGCCCGCAGTCACTGTGCCGAAATCCCTCGGATATAAAAGTTTACGTCCTACAAGACTTGCAAGCCATGTCTCGCACTTGCCCTGGCAATCTGCCCTGCAAAGTGTACACAGCCCTGATTCCGCAGGATTACCCCTGTTTACTGTTCCCAGAACATCATTGCTTTTATCAAACCTCATTGCTAATACCTCCAGTTAAATTTTTAAAGGCCCTTTTCCTGAAAGAAAAAGATGGTAAATACAAAAAAAAAGACGCCTCTCCGAGATCGGAGTAGACGTCTTTGTCCTCTTTTTAAAATTTACACGCCGTTGTGTAATAAAATTATAGGCTATTTTTATTTTTACTTGAATGAAATGTCAATAGCTTTAATTAAAAAAAATAATATATTTAGTATTACTAATAAAATGGATCAGAAACATGAGTAAAAGGCATGCAAATCTCTTAATATGTTTGTCCTATATCCTCTGAAAGAAGTATAGCCTCAGCAACCTGTCTCATGGATTTACGGGTGTTCATGCTTTGCTTCTGTATCCATCTGAAGGCATCGTTTCCGCTTATATTCTTCCGGTTCATAATGATCTCTTTTGCCCTTTCAATCAGCTTCCTGGCCTCAAGCTCTTCCTGTATAACCTTTGATTTTACCATAAGCTCAGTGTTCATGATCGCCACTGCCGCCTGATTTGCAACAGCAGTAATAAGATTGATCTCTGGTTCTGTAAAATCATGTGGAACAGCGGTAAAACAGTTTAAGACACCTATAACCTCCCCCTTTTTAACCTGCAGCGGCACACTCAGCATGGAAACAAGGCCGAGTTTTTTGGCCATCTCCTTTTCCTTGAATCTCGGTTCGCTTATAACCTCCTTGAGGATAAGGGGTTTGTTATTGGCCACCACATAACCCACAACCCCCTCGTTTAAATCAAGGGCCCTGTCCTGTACATAATCGGGGTCAATCGCCTGCGTGGCCTTCAGTCGTATCTTTTTATGCGGGCCTGAATTATCCACAAGCCAGAGAGAACAGATTTCAAGCCCGGTAACCTTTGCTGTAACCATTACAATGAGTTTTAGTATCTCTTCTATGTAAAGGTCTGATGTAATAGCGCTGCTTATGTCAGAAAGCGCCTTTATATATTTTTCATAATCTATCGCAGAAATATTATCCAAAATTAAATACTCTCCCTGATATAAAATCCCTTTTTTTGAAAGTTTGATTCAAAAGACTAATCTTTCAATGAATATTGAAGAAATTAAAATATTTATAAGAGGATTTCAAGACTATTCTTGCTTTTTGCCACTTGACACCTGAATAATATACTCATATTATGGTGTGCAAAATTTTAAATCGGATATTTACCTCATTATATATTTTCAGAAATGGCAGTATTGTTAAACAATCACACATCTCTGAGCTTAAAGGTGGTTGGATCTCATCATAAATAGTATAGAAATTACAAGTCAATTATGGATTCGGTTGAGCTGTATATGAGACCAGTTTTACTCGCTCACGCCTGCAATTTGATAATATTAAGATAAAGGAAAAAAGGAAATGTTACATCCTGAATCAGATACAAAAATAAAGATACTTAGGTTCATATGGGGATATTTTCCCTGGCTGATGGTTATAGTGTTGCTTATACTCTCCGGCAGCACCGGTATAATGCTTGCCTCAAAAAAAGAGCGTCTTGATAATGAGAAAAAAAATGCCCAAAAAGAGGATATCCAGGCGGTCAAGGTGATTACCTTGCTTGTCCAGCCAAGGGATTTTTACGACAGGATAAATCTCCCTGCAGAAATAGAATCCTTTGAAGCCCTCTGGGTAAAATCAGAGGTATCAGGCCGGGTGGTAAGCATACCTGCCAGGGAGGGGCAGCTGGTAGAAAAGGGTCAGGTGCTTGTTAAGCTGGATGACAGGGATTATCAGTTGAGGCTTGACAATATTGAGGCCAACTATGAGCTAGCAGTTCTTGATCACAAGCGCATTTCAGAACTTGCTGAAAAAAAGATAGCAGCCATTACAGACCTTGATAAGGTGAATGCCCAGTTGAAATCACTGAAATCACAGTATGATGAGGCAAAGCTTGCGCTGGAGAGATGCAGCATAAAGGCCCCTATAAGCGGAAGGTTAAATGAAATAGAGACAAAGGTCGGCGACTGGTTGGGTGTTGATAAACCGGTTGCCCAGATCCTTCAGACAGGCAATGTAAAGGTGACCGTGGGCATCCCTGAAAGTGATGTCGCATCAGTCATTGACCTGAACGAGGCTGATATAAAGATAGAGGCGCTCAATAATATGCTTGTTAAAGGTAAAAAGATATTCCTTTCACGTAATCCTGGGTCAATGGCAAGGTTATACAACCTTGAACTGGAGGTGCCCAACCCGGATGGAAAGATTTTGCCCGGTATGTTTGCCAGGGTGGAGATAATAAAAAAGAGATTTCAAAATTCTTTTGTAATTCCTCTTTATGCGGTAATTGCACAGGGTAGTGATAAATTTGTATATATAGAGAAAGATGGCGTTGTGGAAAAACGGAACATAGAACTGGGCATCATTTCAAACTGGGAAATACAGGTCACAAAAGGGCTTGAACCCGGAGACCATCTCATTATTGTGGGGCACAGGGTTCTGGACAGCGGTCAGAAGGTTGATGTCATCAGGCAGGTAACCGATCCAAGGGAGATTTTGAATTCATGACATCCATAACAGCTATTTCCGTAAAAAAAAGCACAGCAGTAATAGTGCTTATGATATGCCTTACTGTTTTTGGCATAGTATCATATTACTCCATGCCCAGGGAGTCTGCGCCTGATATCTCTATCCCTTATGTCTTTGTCAGCACAGTTTATCCTGGTGTCGCTCCCCTTGATATTGAGCAATCTATTACAATACCCATTGAAAAGAAGCTCAAGGGGCTTGAGGGTGTTAAAAACATCACCTCATCAAGCGTTGAGGGCGCAAGCTCTATTGTTATTGAATTTATCACCGGTACTGACATTGATGAGGTGGTTACAAAAACCAAGGATAAGGTGGATATGGCAAAGGGTGAGCTTCCTTCTGACCTTGAAGATGACCCCGTTGTAAGCGAGATAAATATCTCAGAGATGCCTATCCTTGTCCTCTCATTATCAGGCACAGTTGGTCTTGTCAGGATAAAGGATCTTGCAGAGGACCTCAGCGATGAGATAGAGGCAATACCGGGCGTACTTGAGGCAGAGATCACAGGCGGCCTTGAAAGGGAGATAAGGGTTGAGCCTGACCCGTTCAAGCTTGCATATTATGGTCTTTCAGTGCTGAGCCTCCAGGCTGTAATCGCTGATGAAAACAGAAACACGTCAGGAGGCGGCATAAGGATGGGCGACGGCAGGTTCCAGTTGAGGGTACCCGGTGAATTTGAGACCCCTGACGAGATATACGGCCTTGTTGTTGGCACCTATGAAGGTCACCCTGTTTACCTCAAAGATGTTGCAAGGGTAATCGATGGGTACAAGGAGGAGACAGGCAGATCCCGTCTTAATGGAAAGCCTGCCGTTAACATACAGATCAAGAAACGCTCTGGCGAAAATATAATAGAAATCGTCGACAAGATAGACAAAATAATCAATGAGCAGTCAAGGCTCTGGCCCAAAGGGACAGAGATTACAAGGCTGATGAATGAGGCCAAGGATATCAGGATGCTCGTTGAAGACCTTGAGAACAATATTATTACAGGGTTGATCCTGGTTATATTTGTACTCTTTTTTGCAATGGGCATGAGAAATGCTATCCTTGTAAGCACGGCGATACCCCTTTCAATGTTTATATCCTTTGTAATACTTGATGTGCTCGGAATAACGCTTAATATGGTCGTGCTCTTCTCGCTCACCCTTTCTCTTGGCATGCTGGTGGATAACGCCATCGTCATTGTTGAAAATATATTCCGCTACATGGAGCAGGGCGTGCCCAAAATACAGGCAGCCATTAAGGCCACCGATGAGGTTGCCATGCCTGTTATCGCCTCAACCCTTACTACTGTTGCGGCATTTTTTCCAATGGTTTTCTGGCCGGGCATTATGGGAGGGTTTATGAATTACCTGCCAAAAACAGTTATAATCACCCTCATGTCATCACTCTTTGTGGCGCTTGTAATTAACCCGGTGCTGGCATCCATTTTTATGAAAACGCCGCCTGTGAAAAAGAATGGCACAATGAGCGCAGAAGAGGTGGAAAAGGCGGGTGAGGCGCCAATAGAGGTTAATGGGCCGATTTTAAGGGCTTACAGGGGCCTGCTTATACGCTCCCTTAATAACAGGGTGCCGGTTTTGATCGCATCCTTTCTTGTAGTTGCATTGCTTATCATGCTCTGGTTCTACAGGGTAGGACTTGAAAAGAGCGAGGAGTTTTTCCCTAATATTGAGCCTGAAAATGTATATATCAATATAGAAATGCCTGAAGGGGCAGACCTTGATTACTCTGACAGGGTTGCGAGGGACATTGAACTCGCCCTTTGCAAAGGGGCAGATTATTTACCCAAGCCCGGTGAAAAACCGATAGATTGCTACAACCAGAATGATGAGAGCAGAAACCATACGCTTAAAAGCGGCAAAAAGGTTAAAGGCATCACTGACCTGTCTGATATTCAGTATATCTTTTCAAGGGCTGTATCTGTGCAGGGCGGCGGGGTCTCTCTTTTTGAGGATAACTCACCAAACAGGATAGGTGTGCAACTCTATGAATTAAAGGAGAGAAACAGCTCTTCATATAAAAATATTGAGATAATAAGAGAGAGGATAAAAAATGTAACCGGAGGGGAGATAACCATTGCAGAAGAAGAGGAAGGCCCCCCAACAGGAAGCGCAATAAATATTGAGATATCAGGTGATAATCCAACAGTATTGGGCGAAATAACCCATGAGGTGCGCAGCAAACTGGAAAATATGCCCTATGTTTATGATGTAAGGGACGATTATGTGTCAGGCTCGCCAACAATCAAGGTGCATGTTGACAGGCAGAAGGCCGCAATGCTTGGGCTTTCTACAAACACAATAGGCTTTGTTTTAAAGGTTGCCTATAATGGCATGAAGGTTTCAACATTCCGTGAAGATAATGATGATTATGATATAACCATACAGCTTGGTGAAGATGAGAGAAAGAATACCGATATTCTCAGAGAACTGCTCATACCAACAACAAGCGGGCTTATACCTTTAAGCACAATTGCAAAATTTGAGGTTACAGGAGGGCTCGGACAGATAAACAGGAAGAATGATGAACGCATTGTTACTGTAAAGGCAAATGTGGATGAAGACAAGATACCCGGAGCGGTCGTAAGAAAAGAGGCTGAAAAACAGCTTGCACATTTCAATCTCCCGCCCGGATATAACATCAAGTTTACAGGTGAAGAGGATATGCAGAAGGAGGCTGAGGAGTTTCTGAGCAAGGCATTCCTTATTGCCGTATTTCTGGTTATTATTATCCTGGTAGCCATGTTTAACTCCATTCTCCAGGTTACAATCATCATGATATCTGTATTACTCTCTCTTGGGGGTGTATTCTTCGGTCTTACAGTAATGAATTATCCCTTTGGGATCATCATGACAGGTGTTGGCGTGATATCGCTTGTGGGTGTTGTGGTCAATAATGCGATTGTTCTTATCGATTACACAAACAAGCTCTGTGAAAGGGGCATGGAAGTAAGAGAGGCAATTATTGCAGCAGGTTGCACCAGGCTCAGACCGGTTTTTCTCACAGCAATCACCACCATTCTGGGGCTGATCCCTATGGTAACAGGCGTTTCATATGATTTTCATATCATGGAGATTGCATGGATGAGTGAATCAAGCCAATGGTGGACATCAATGGCTATTGCAGTAATATTCGGCCTTGCCATTGCAACAGTCCTGACCCTGGTAGTGGTTCCAACCCTCTATTCTCTAACACATACATCAAGCCTTGCCTTTAAGCGAGGCAGACAGAGATTGAAGAGGGCATACTGGGCCCCATTCTACAGGCTTACCGGCATAAGGCCTGAGGATGATACACAGGAGATTTAGAAAAGGAGGCAGCATGGTAATAAGCCATGCTGCCTCTTTATTATACATAACTTAGATAAATGGAAATCAGGCTTAAAAAGGAAAACATTGCCATCATACTTGTGGACACGCAGATACCTGAAAATATCGGGGCTGCTGCGCGTGCCATAAATAATATGGGTATGGAGCGGCTGATCCTTGTTAATCCGAAAAGGGTTGACAGGGAGAGGATGCTTAAATCAGGAACTATCCATTCTGAGCGTATAATAGACAATATTGAGATATTTAGTGACCTGAAAGAGGCCATAGGAGGGTTCGGGTATGTCGCAGGGACAACTGCACGGCTCGGAACGTACAGACCTGCAATGACAGCGCCGGTAACTCTTGCCCAGAAACTTGTTGATGTATCCCAGAATAATGAAGTTGCAATCCTGTTCGGCCCTGAAGATAAGGGGCTCTCAAATGAACACCTGCAGTACTGTCATACAATTACAACCATCCCAACCTCGGATTTTTCATCATTGAACCTTGCACAGGCGGTCCTTATTATCTGTTATGAACTCTTCAAGGCATCAATCATAGAGGCGGAAAAACCCCTGCCACGGCTTGCTAACAGTTTTGAGACAGAGGGGATGTATGAACATCTGAGCAGGGTATTATCCAAAATAGGCTATCTGAATCCGCAGAATCCTGCCCTCTGGATGCTTTATGTTAGAAGGTTCTTCTCAAGGCTCCAACTGCGGGCCAGAGAGGTACGGCTGATCAGGGGCATATGCCGTCAGATAGACTGGTATACGGATAAAAAGCATAAAGAAAATCAGGAATGATTTTCCTGTTCATATTATTTTTCTTTTACACCTAATCTTTCTCTCATAACTGCACCCTTGTAGGGGATAAAAGTGCGGTTTACAGGAGAAATTTTGAGGAATAGAACCATCAGCAAATCCATCTTGCCCTAATTAGCTTCATTACGTCCTCTTGACTCATATTGATTAGGCTTATTCAATTAACTATGTTATTCAAAACAGACTGTATACATACTCAAAGGCAGGGGATTTATTAACTATTACTGATAGCAGTGGTTCAACACCTGTTACATACACGTATCAGTATGACAACCTGCACAGGTTATTGTCAGAGGATGTTGCAGGTGCTCTTTCACCACCAACAACGGCAGAGGCATTGATTTTTACCTATAATGACCCTGACCATATAAATGCGGTAAGTTCCATTAGTTATAATGGTATCCCTTATAGCTTTACCTATGATGCCAATGGCAATATGTTAACCGGGCCTGATTTTACAAACCCGGCCAATATAGCTACAAGAACCCTTAAATGGAATGCGGATAACATGCCGCTTACAGTATCGCGTAACGGTGCTGTTACAACAACCCTTACATATGATGGTAATGGCGCCAGGGCTAAAAAGGTGGCAGGAGGGATAACCACCTATTATGTAAGCAATAATTATGAGATAAAGAATGGTGTGGCAACAAAGTATATCTTTGCAGGGAACATGAGGGTTGCCAGTATAGAAGGTACAAATATAAATAATTCTAAAATATTCCATAAGGATCATCTTGGCAGCACCACTGCTATTACAGATAGTACAGGAGCGGATACTGAGACAACTGAATATATGCCATTTGGTGTACAGAGAAGCCATTCAGGGGCAAACGCATCCGATTACAAGGTAAGCGTCTGAGCAACCCATCTTTTCTGTAGCAGTCGGAGATGCTAAGTTACCT
>CAYWRH010000085.1:0-18249 GCA_964460435.1 uncultured Desulfatiglans sp. | reverse complement strand
CGTGAAGGTGGACGTACAGTCGGCGCTGGCGTTATCAGCGAAATCATCGAATAGCATAAGGAAGGTATTTCAGGAAATAAAATGATAGAAAAATCGTTAGCAAACCAGAAAATCAGGATTCGTCTAAAGGCATATGATCACAAATTGCTGGATCAGTCTGCTTTGGAAATTGTTGATACAGTTAAGGAGACTGGTGCCAAAATTGCCGGCCCAATACCTCTGCCCACTGTCATCAACAGATATTGTGTTTTGAGATCTCCACATGTAAATAAAAAGGCAAGAGAACAGTTTGAAATAAGAACACATAAAAGACTTCTGGATATCCTGGAGCCTACACAGCAAACAGTTGACGCCTTGATGAAGTTGGATTTATCTGGCGGAGTTGACGTAGAGATTAAACTATAAGCGAACTAAAGGGTTGGAGAATTAAATGGGCAACAGGATATTTGGTAAGAAACTCGGCATGACACGTTACTTTCTTGATGAAGGAAAGAGTGTTCCAGTAACACTGGTACAAGCCGGCCCATGTATTGTTATTCAAAAAAAGACCATTGATAAAGATGGTTATGAGGCTATTCAGGTTGGTTTTCAAGAAAAGAAGGCAAGCAGAGTCAATAAACCTTTAAAGGGGCATCAGAAGGCTGCCGGTGATAAATGTTTCCAGTTTCTCAAGGAGATCAGGGTTAAGGATGCCAAAGAATATGAACTGGGTCAGGAGATTACCGCAGATATCTTTCAGATTGGAGACATGGTCACTGTATCCGGAAAGAGCATAGGCAGGGGATTCAGCGGTGTTGTAAAGAGATGGGGTTTTGGCGGCGGCAGATGGACACATGGTTCAAGATCCCATAGAGTGCCTGGCTCAATAGGTAACAGCACAACACCGGGCAGGGTTGTAAAAGGAAGAAAACTTCCCGGAAGGTTCGGTTTTGAAAGGATAACTGTGAAAAATTTAAAGGTGCTTGATGTAAGACCTGATATTAACCTTATAGCAATAAAAGGACCGTTACCAGGTAGTGATAATTCGATAATTGAAATCTGCAGATTGTAGATTATTAAAGAAGTGATAAGCAAAAATGATAGTAATCGACGTACATAATCTAAACGCGGAAAAGACTGCTGAGATAGAACTGAATGAGAAGATCTTTGGCGTAGAAGTCAGAAAGGATATTCTTCATCAGGTAGTTGTCAGCCAGCTTAATAATAAACGGGCAGGTACCTCTAAAGCCAAGACCAGATCAGAGGTAAATGGGTCAAGGACCAAGTTATGGCGGCAGAAAGGCACTGGCAGGGCGAGGATAGGGACACCTCAATCTCCAACCAGACGCGGGGGCGGTATTGCTTTTGGTCCAGTGCAGAGGAGTTATATTAGCAGGGTCAGTAAGAAGGTCAGGAAGGCTGCCATTACAATGGCCCTTAGCGACAAGTATAATACAAAACAGCTTATCGTTGTGGATAACTTTGACATGCCTGAAATAAAGACAAAAGACTTTGTTAAAGTTATCAATAATTTCAAGACAAATAAGGCGTTGATCATTACTGATGAAAAAAATATAAACCTCGAAAAATCATCAAGAAATGTACCCGGTATCAAGGTAATCAGACATGAAGGCATAAATGTCTATGATATCCTTAACCACGATCATCTCTTTCTTGTCAGACCTTCCATAGAGAAGATTGAGGAGGCATTGATTTCATAATGGATATTTATAATGTGATCAAGGAACCCCATATCGCTGAAAAGGCAACAATGCAGAAGGAATCATTCAATCAGATTGTTCTCAAGGTCGATCCTCGTGCGAATAAAGTTGAAATTAAAAAGGCGACCGAGTTATTGTTCAAAAAAAAGGTGATTGATGTGAAGACCCTTAATATGAAAGGCAAGACCCGAAGGGTAGGAAGAAATATAGGGAAAAGGTCCGACTGGAAAAAGGCTATAATCCAGCTTGCTCCAGGTGAAAATATAGAATTTTTTGATGGTGTATAACAGAGTCAGTGATAAACGCTTGAAATAGTATTTCAGAATAGAAAAAGGATTATTTGGAGAAATAGATGGCTATAAAAAGTCATAAACCGACCTCACCGGGAAGAAGGTTTTTTAAAAACAGTGATTTTGAAGAGATCACGACTGATAAACCCGAAAGAAGTCTGGTAAAAACACTCAAGAAGAATAGTGGGCGTAACTGTTATGGTCGAATCACCTCCCGTTTCAGAGGTGGCGGACACAAAAGGCGTTACCGGATTATTGATTTTAAAAGAAATAAAGATGGCATACCTGCAAAGGTTGCCACCATTGAATACGATCCCAACAGGACAAGTAATATAGCGCTGCTTAACTATGCTGATGGTGAAAAGCGTTATATAATTGCAGCTACTGGTATTAAGGTTGGAGATACGATTACATCTGGCCAGGGCTCCGATATAACGCCGGGTAATACTCTCAAAATAAATGATATCCCACTCGGAAGCTCAATACACAATATAGAGCTGAAACCTGGTCACGGTGGTCAGATTGTCCGTAGCGCAGGTACCTATGCCCAGCTAATGGCAAAAGAGGGGAGGTATGCACAGGTCAAATTGCCCTCTGGTGAAGTTAGAATGATCGCAGTCGAATGCAGGGCAACTATTGGCCAGGTTGGCAATTCTGGTTATATGGGAATAAGTCTCGGCAAAGCTGGAAGATCAAGATGGAAAGGCCGGAGACCTCATGTAAGGGGTGTGGCAATGAACCCTGTAGATCATCCGCATGGCGGTGGCGAAGGAAAGTCATCAGGTGGAAGACATCCGGTCACACCCTGGGGTGTTCCTACAAAGGGCTATAAGACAAGGGTAAGAAAGTCTAGCAATAAAATGATTATTAAGAAGAGAAAGGCATAATCAGTATATCTCTTTTTACTGAAATGGAGGAAAAGTTTTGTCAAGATCATTAAAGAAAGGACCATTTGTTGATGATCACTTGCTTAAAAAGGCAACGCAGGCCCAGGAAACCGGGAGCAGAAACATTATAAAGACCTGGTCGCGCAGATCAACGATATTGCCTGAATTTGTGGGCCTTACCTTTGCGGTGCATAATGGCAAGAAATTTATCCCCGTCTTTGTTACGGAAGATATGGTAGGGCACAAGCTTGGCGAATTTTCCCTTACCAGGACTTTTTTTGGGCATGCCGGAGACAAGAAAACAAAAGTAAAGGGTGGTAAATAATGGAATCTAGTGCCGTAGCAAGATATGTTAGAGTCTCTCCACGGAAGGTACGCCTGGTCATTGATCAGGTAAGGGGAAAACGTGTAGAGGAGGCCATAAATATGTTAAAGTTTGCTCCACAGAAGGGAGCGCTTTTTGTATTAAAGCTTATCAACTCCGCAGTGGCCAATGCGCAGCAGAAATCTGATGTGGATGTTGATAAACTTTATGTAAAACGTATATATGCAGATGAAGGGCCCTCATTAAAAAGGATTATTCCAAGGGCCAGTGGACGGGCTACAAGAATTTTAAAGAGGACGAGTCACCTGACAGTTGTCCTTAATGATAAATAGTCTTTTGACAAGTAACGATTAGTGCCAGCAGGCGGAGGTAAAGATTGGGACAAAAAGTAAACCCTATCGGTTTCAGACTTGGAATTAATAAGGAATGGGATTCCAAATGGTTTTCCACTAAAGAATACAGCTGTTTTGTTTACGAAGATTACTGCATCAGAAAGTTTTTAAAAAAGAAGTTGCAGCAGGCAGGCATATCCAAAATAGAGATTGAAAGGGCTGCTAACAAGGTAAAACTAAAGATACATACTGCAAGGCCTGGTCTGGTTATCGGTAGAAAGGGTTCTGAGATCCAGAATCTTACAAAGGATCTTGGTAAGATTATAAACCGTGAATTCTTTATAGATATTCAGGAGGTTAGAAAGCCTGAGGTTGATGCTCAGCTTCTTGCTGAAAATATTGCTTTACAGCTGGTTAGAAGAGTCTCTTTCAGGAGGGCAATGAAAAAGAGCGTTACATCCGCACTGAGGTTTGGCGTTCAGGGCATAAAGATATTCTGCAGCGGCAGACTGGGCGGGGCTGAAATGGCCAGAAGAGAATGGTATAGAAAGGGCCGGGTTCCACTGCATACAATCAGGGCTGATATAGATTATGGTTTTGCCGAGGCTCATACCACTTATGGCGTTATCGGAATTAAGGTGACCATATTTAATGGCGAGATTTTACCGGAGAAAAAGGATTAATAAATGCTTAGTCCAAAAAAATTAAAATATAGAAAAAGTCAAAAAGGCAGGATGAAGGGAAAGGCCAAGGGCGCCACACTTGAATTTGGCGAATTTGGGCTTCAGGCAACAGAATGCGGTCGGATGTCGGCTCAGCAGATTGAATCGGCGCGTATTGCTATAACAAGGCATGTAAAACGAGGCGGCAAAATATGGATCAGGGTCTTTCCTGATAAGCCTATTACTAAAAAGCCTCTGGAAACAAGGATGGGAAAAGGTAAAGGCCCGACTGATAAATGGGTTGCTATTGTTAAACCCGGCAGGATACTTTACGAGATGGAAGGTGTTGGTGAAAGCATTGCTGCTGAGGCATTTCGTCTTGCCGGACATAAATTGCCTTTTGGAACCAAGTTTGTTAGCAGGAGATGAAGATGAAAGCTAAAGAGTTAAGAGAGATAGACCATCAGGAGTTGGTTGAAAAGGAGGCATCCCTGCGTCAGGATATTTTTAACCTGCGATTTCAGAAGGCCACTGGCCAATTGTCCAATACTGCCAGTATAGGCAAGGCCAGAAAAGAATTGGCAAGAGTGAAAACTATTCTTAATGAACAGAAAAAATAAAGGAATGCAATGAGGCCGTTATGAAAGAGCGCGGGATTAGAAGAAAATTAACAGGTGTTGTGGTCGGGACAAAGATGGATAAAACCGCCGTTGTTTTAGTCAGCAGGCTAAAGAAACACAGCACATACAATAAATATATCCGAAGACAGACAAAATATCTTGTTCATGATCCCAATAATCTCTGTCACGAAGGAGACAGGGTAAGAATAATTGAATCAAGACCGATCAGTAAACTTAAGAGATGGCATCTGGTTGAGATAGTTGAGAAAGGCCAAATGGCAGCCGTAGAAGGAATTAATGATCAGGTTCAGGAGTAAATAAAATGATTCAAACAGAGACAAAACTAAAGGTTGCTGATAATTCTGGTGCAAAATTAGTGGCCTGCATAAAGGTTTTAGGCGGGTCCAAGAGAAGATATGCCTCTATTGGAGATATAATTATCGTGTCTGTAAAAGAGGCAATCCCTAATTCAAAAGTGAGTAAGGGAAGCGTTATGAGGGCAGTTATTGTGCGGACAGCCAAGGAAATTCGCCGTCCGGACGGGTCATATATCAAATTTGATGAAAACTCGGCTGTATTGATCAACGCTCAGAATGAACCAATAGGTACCCGAATCTTCGGCCCAGTTGCCAGAGAATTGAGGGCTAAGAGATTTATGAAGATAATTTCTCTTGCCCCAGAGGTACTTTAAATTAATCTTATGGAGTATGTAAGTGCTTAAAAAACATCCCGTAATTAAAAAGAATGATAAGGTAATAGTCCTTACAGGAAAAGAAAAGGGAAAAATCGGCAATGTGCTGACTGTGGATAAGGGTGCAGAGCGCGTTTTTGTTGAGAAGATAAATCTGGTAAAAAGGCATACCAAACCCAGTGCTAAAAATGCCCAGGGCGGTATTGTTGAAAAGGAAGCCCCAATTCATATTTCCAATTTAAAGATTATCTGCAACAAATGTGCTGAGCCGACCAGAGTTGGAAAACGTATACTTGATGATGGCTCAAAGGTCAGAGTATGTAAAAAATGTGGTGAAATTCTCGGTGATTAGAGTTAATGGGTTTTAACCCCTTGAATATAACAACATTTACAGGGTAATTTAGAAACAGGAGTAACAGTTGTCCAGGCTGAAAGATAAGTATAATAATGAAGTTGTTCCAGCTTTAATTAAAGAGTTCGGATATACAAGCGCAATGGCTGTGCCTAAAATTAAAAAGGTTGTTTTGAACATGGGCATGGGTGAGGCCATTTTTAATATTAAGGTGCTTGACAAGGCCGTTGAAGAACTCACATTAATAGCCGGACAAAAGGCAGTTATCAGGAAAGCGAAGAAATCTATCGCAGGATTTAAATTACGTGAAGGCATGCCGATTGGATGTTCGGTCACCTTGAGACGGGACAGGATGTATGATTTTCTGGATAAGCTATTTAATGTGACCCTCCCTCGAGTAAGAGACTTTCGCGGCCTGCCAAACAAGTCATTTGATGGCAGGGCAAATTGCTCCATCGGAATCAAAGAGCACATTATATTTCCTGAGATAGAATATGACAAAATTGATAAGGTTAAGGGTCTTAATATCACAATCGTTACATCAGGCAAGACGGATGAAGAGGGTATGTTTTTATTAAGAGCCTTAGGAATGCCATTTAGGAATTAACAGGGAGGATGACTTGGCAAAAAAGTCCCTTATAGCAAAAGCTAAAAGAAATCAGAAGTTTTCTACTAGAAAATACAACCGTTGCCCTATATGTGGCAGGCCTCGGGCATTTTTAAGAAAGTTCGGCTTATGCAGAATTTGTTTTAGAAACATGGCCCTGAGTGGAGTAATTCCCGGTGTAATTAAGTCCAGTTGGTAAATTTTCTAGACAGGTTTTCCTGTTAAATATCGATTGTATACTTATAAATAGGTAGAAGGTTAAATAGAACAAGGAGTTATTTTCATGGGAATGACAGATCCGATCGCCGATATGCTGACGAGAATCAGGAATGCACTTATGGCATCATATAATTCAGTAGACATTCCGGGCTCTAGGATGAAGATCAATATCGCCAAGGTGCTTAAATCGGAAGGTTTCATCAAGAATTTTAAATTAGTGGATGATAAAAAGCAGGGAATCATCAAGATTTATTTCAAATACGATGAAAAAGGAGTGCCCACAATAGATGGCCTGAAAAGGGTGAGCAAACCCGGGTGCAGAATTTATGCTAAAAGAGACAACATTCCAAAGATATTAAACGGTTTTGGAATAAATATTCTATCTACTTCAAAAGGCATAATTACGGATAAACAGGCCAGAGAAATGGGTGTTGGTGGAGAAATTATCTGTTCAGTATGGTAATTTATTCACATTTTATCCATCGTATTATGATCTTTTAATTGGAGGTAATAAATGTCACGTATAGGCAAAATGCCTATTCAAATCCCTAAGGATGTTAAAATTGATATTAAAGATGACATGATTATTGTCAAGGGGCCTAAAGGTGAGCTTAAAAGGCAGATCAACCCCAGAGTCAGTCTCAATATCGAAAATGGTACACTTTTGGTGAACGTAAAGGATGATTCAAAAGAGTCCAATGCGTGTCATGGCCTGTTCAGGGCACTGGTAGCAAATATGGTAAAAGGTGTATCAACGGGATTTGAACGGATACTTGAAATAGTTGGTGTAGGGTATAAGGCAGAGATTTCCGGGAGGAAGGCCACATTCAATCTGGGCTATTCACACCCTGTTGTATATGAACTGCCCAAGGGAATAGATGCAACTATTGATAAATCCAAGATCACTCTGACCGGAATAGATAATGAGCTTCTGGGTGAAACCGCTGCAAAGATAAGAAGTTTCAGAAAACCTGAACCATATAAGGGAAAAGGTATCAAATATGCTGCGGAAGTAATTCAAAGGAAGGCCGGAAAGTCCGGAGCCAAGGATTAGAACGGATTATTATTAACAGGATTATAAAATGGCAATAGTAAGCAGAGCAGAATCAAGAGAAAAGAGAAAAAGGCGTATAAGGCATAAAATCAGGGGTACAGCCGAACGTCCGAGGCTTTCAGTGTTCAGAAGTGCGAAAAATATATATGCACAGATAATAGATGATACAACTTTCAATACCCTTGTCCAGATATCATCCATATCAAAGGATGTAAGAGATTCAATGAAGGGTAAGGGTGGAAATAAAGAAGGTGCATCAATGGTAGGTAAACTTATAGCCCAGAGGGCACTTGAAAAAGGCATTAAAAAGGTTGTCTTTGACAGAAACGGGTTTTTATATCACGGGAGAATAAAATCACTTGCTGAAGCAGCTAGAGAAGGCGGTCTGGAATTCTAGGTTTTAATGGAATTTCTAATATTTAAGTCAGCAATCAAGGAGACAGGCATTGTTTAAAGAAGATAGCGGAAATGAATTAATAGAAAAAGTCGTCCATATAAGCAGGGTTGCCAAGGTTGTAAAGGGTGGGCGCAGATTCAGTTTTAGCGCAATAGTGATCGTTGGCGATGGAAAAGGACTTATTGGATATGGTCTGGGAAAGGCCAATGAGGTACCCGAAGCCATTAGAAAAGGGGTGGAAAAGGCCAGGAAGAGCATGAAGGCTGTCAGCATTAAGGATGGCACCATACCTCACGAGGCAATCGGAAAATGGGGAGCTGGTCGTGTGCTTATTAAACCAGCTGGCCCCGGTACAGGAGTTATTGCAGGAGGGGCTGTAAGGGCTGTGCTTGAGGCGGTTGGTGTTCAGAATATTCTTTCAAAATGCCTGGGTTCAAATAATCCGCATAATCTTGTCAGGGCGACCATTAAAGGACTGTGCACCCTGAGAACACCTGAAGAAATAGCGTCCAGAAGGAGTAAGACCCTTCAGGAAATGGTAAATTAATTACAAAGAACGAGATTTATTATGGCTGATAAAATTAAGTTAACCCTGGTAAAAAGCGGCATTGGCAAAAATAAAAGGGTCAGGGAAACATTAAAAGGTCTGGGATTAACAAAATTACATAAAACCGTTTACCTTAATAATACGGCCCCTATCAGAGGAATGATAGAAAAGGTATTATACATGGTAAAGGTTGAAATATAATTGGGAGATAATGATGAAGTTAAACGATCTTTCCCCAGTAGAAGGTTCAAGGAAAAATAGAAAAAGGGTTGGCAGAGGGCCAGGTTCCGGTCATGGCAGAACCGCATGCAGAGGTAGTAAAGGGCAAAAGGCCCGGTCTGGCGGGAGTATCGGTCCTGCTTTTGAAGGCGGTCAGATGCCCTTGCACAGAAGGCTGCCAAAAAGAGGATTCACCAATCATTTCAAGAAGGTCTATGATATCATCAATATCTCTGATCTGAACAGGTTTGACGCTGGTGTGTCAATAGATCAGGATAAACTGAAAGAGCTGGGCCTGTTTAAAGGTGCAAAGAACGGGATAAAGCTTCTTGGCAATGGAGATCTGAATCACCCTGTCGAGATAAAAGTCAACATGGCGAGTAAGGAAGCCATTAAAAAGATAGAAGCCGCTGGCGGAAAGATCGAATTTATAAGACCATAATTTTTTTGGAGAATACTAACCTTGCTAGGCAGTGTACAAAATATTCCGAAAATTCCAGAGCTGAAAAAGAGACTCATTTTCACTTTGTTAATGCTGATTGTGTATAGACTGGGCTGTCATCTGCCTACTCCTGGTATTAATGGTGAGGCGCTAACAGCATTATTCAATTCCAGTCAGGGGGGTATTCTGGGTCTGTATGATATGTTCTCCGGTGGCTCATTAAAAAGAATGTCTGTTATGGCTCTTGGAATAATGCCCTATATAACCTCTTCTATAATTTTACAGCTTCTGGCAGTAGTCGTCCCTCATCTTGAAAAGTTGCGCAAAGAGGGGGAACAGGGAAGAAAAAAGATAACGCAGTATACCCGATACGGCACGGTTATATTAAGCATAATCCAGGGATTTGGCATAGCAATAATGCTCGAACGAATGAGCGCCCCTACTGGAGCTATGATTGTTACATCAGGTGGTTGGGGTTTCAGGTTGCTTACTATTATTACGCTTACCGCAGGAACAGCATTTCTTATGTGGCTTGGGGAACAGATCACTGAAAAAGGGATAGGAAACGGTATTTCACTGATTATTTTTGCCGGTATAGTTGCAGGTTTCTGGCCCGCCTTTTACAAGGTCATTCGCCTCATGAGCGCCGGGCAGATAAGCATATTCCTTATGGTTATCGTAATAGTCGTGATGCTTGCTGTTACAGCATTTGTTGTTTTTATGGAGAGGGGCCAGCGGAGGATACCGGTACAGTATGCAAAAAGGGTAGTTGGAAGACGGATGTATGGTGGGCAGAGCACCCATTTGCCATTAAAGATAAATGCAGCTGGGGTTATTCCGCCAATCTTCGCCTCATCTGTGCTCTCTTTTCCTCTTATGATTTCAAATTTTGTTGATGTCAATAATATCCCATGGTTACAGGCCACTATAAATTCATTGAATCCGGGACATGTCATTTATAATATTATCTATGTGCTATTTATCATCTTTTTCTGCTACTTCTATACCGCTGTTAATTATAACCCTATGGATATTGCTGAAAACATGAAGAAGCAGGGTGGTTTTATACCTGGTATCAGGCCAGGTAAAAATACAGCAGACTATATTGATAAGGTTATGACCCGGTTAACACTGGGCGGGGCAATTTATATCTCTTTAGTATGCATACTTCCGCAGATTTTGATGTATCAGGCAAATATGCCTTATTATTTTGGTGGAACATCCCTGCTTATTGTGGTAGGAGTCGCTATGGATACCGCTAATCAGATTGAATCGCACATGATGATGAGGCATTACGAAGGATTCATGAAAAAGGGGATCGGCAAACACAGGTAAATTGCAGTATTATTCAGGAGAATTATTTATCATGAAAGTTAGAGCGTCAGTTAAAAAAATTTGTAGCAAGTGCAAGATCATTAAAAGAAAGGGTATTTTGCGGGTTATCTGTGAAAACCCCAGACATAAGCAGAGACAGGGATAGCTTGTTACGTTTATAATATAGTTTATTTCATATAAGGAGAAATAACTTGGCAAGAATTGCAGGGGTAGATTTACCGAAGAATAAAAGAATCGAGATAGCGCTTACCTATATCTATGGAATTGGAAGAAGCACTTCTCAAAAAATACTGAATGAGTGTGGTATTGATTTTGATACAAAGGCTGATGATCTAACCGAAAACCAGATCTCGGATATAAGAAGTATTATTGATGAAAAACATAAGGTTGAAGGTGATTTGAGACGCGAAGTCTCCATGAATATCAAGAGATTAATGGACCTGGGTCTGTATCGCGGCATCAGGCACAGAAGGGGTTTGCCTGTAAGAGGCCAGAGAACAAGCACGAATGCTAGAACCAGAAAAGGCCCCAGCAAATCGATAATGGGTAAAAGGAAAAAATAAGGAGATCAGTTTACAACTATGGCAAAACGCGTAAATAAAGGGAAAAAGATAAAGAGGGAAAAAAAATCAGTACCAAACGGTATTGTACATATTTGCTCCACCTTTAATAATACGATAATCACCATTACTGATACTGAAGGTAATGTTATATCAGATTCCACGGCGGGTAGGCACGGTTTTAAGGGATCAAAAAAGAGCACCCCTTATGCGGCTCAGATGGCGGCGCAGGGCGCACTGAAGGCCGCAATGGAACAGGGTCTTAAGACAGCCGAAGTTAGAGTGAAAGGCCCAGGAGTAGGCAGGGAAGCAGCATTACGCGCTTTGCAGGTTGAGGGTTTTACTGTTAGTATTATAAGAGATGTTACCCCGATACCCCATAACGGGTGTCGTCCTCCAAAGAGAAGAAGGGTATAGCCATATCATTTGTCAGTGCAAATCAGATCAGGTGGTTTGATTTGTTTAATTTGAAAATTTTTAATTTTTTTACTTTTAATTGATAGATGATATTGAGATAAGAAAATTTTTGATCAATAGATTATTAGGAGGCTAGGATTGGCCAGATATACAGATTCATCATGTAGGTTGTGCAGAAGAGAGAATCTCAAACTCTTTCTAAAGGGAGACCGCTGCTATAGTGATAAGTGCGCCTTTGAAAGAAGACCATATGCCCCAGGACAACACGGGCAAAGACGGGGAGGAAAAGTTTCTGACTATCAGTTGCAGCTTAGAGAAAAACAAAAGGTTAAAAGAATATATGGCGTTCTGGAGAGACAATTTAGAAAATATTATTATGATGCTGAAAGGCAAAAAGGTATCACCGGTACAAATCTTCTGCTTTTTTTGGAATGCAGACTTGATAATGTAGTATACAGGATGGGTTTTGCATCTTCAAGGAGTCAGGCAAGACAACTGGTCAGACAGAATCATTTTACCGTTAATGGCCAAAAGATAAATATTCCTTCATATCAGGTCTCCAAGGGAGATTATATTGAGGTCAAGGAAAAAAGCAGGAAATCAAAGGCTATTCTTGATTCAATGGAGACTGTGGTTCGCAGAGGAATTCCTGCCTGGATCGATCTTGATAAAGATAAATATCGTGGCACTCTGACGGCTATCCCCAACAGGGAAGACCTGACTATGCCTATGCAGGAACAGCTGATAGTTGAGTTGTATTCCAAATAGGAATTGATTTTAATCCTTTAATAAAATCTCATGTATCATAGTGGAGGTACTTTTTTGGGAGATCTTAAAGCAAGAAACTGGCGGGAATTGATAAAACCGAAAAGCATTGAGATAGAGACTGAAACTAGATCTGCTTTTTACGGTAAATTTGTATGTGAACCACTTGAGAGGGGTTTTGGTATAACTATCGGAAACGCCCTGAGGCGTATTTTACTATCCTCCCTGCAGGGTGCGGCGATAGTCTCTGTGAAATTTGATAATGTTGTTCACGAATTTTCCTCCATCCCCGGGGTCATTGAGGATGTAACTGAAATCATCCTGAACCTCAAGGAGATTAATCTAAGGCTGATAGATGTTGAAGAGGCTGTGCTTAATCTCTCTGTAGAGGGTGAAGGGGTTGTCACAGCCGCGAATATCAGTCCAAATGAGGCGGTTGAGATCCTGAACCCTGACAAAAAGATAGCCACATTGAGTAAAAAGGGAAAACTCAATATGGAGATGGTTGTAAAGATGGGGAAGGGTTATGTGCCTGCAGAAAGAGACTCAGCGTCAAATTCGGAAATCGGAGATATACTTATTGATGCAAGCTTTTCACCCATAACCAAGGTGAATTATGTAGTGTCAAATGCCAGGGTTGGCCAGAAAACAGATTATGACAGGCTGACCATAGAGATATTTACAGATGGCAGTGTATTGCCTGAAGATGCGCTTGCATATTCTGCCAAGATACTGAAAGAGCAGATGACCCCCTTTATAAATTTTGAAGAAGAGGCAGAGCCGGATGAGGTTGAGGAAGAAGAAGAGATCGATAAATTAAATGAAAATCTTTTCAGACCTGTTTCAGAGCTTGAATTGTCCGTCAGGTCTGCGAACTGTCTGAAAAATGCTGAGATAACCATGATCGGGGAGCTGGTGCAGAAGACCGAGGCTGAGATGCTGAAAACCAAAAATTTTGGCAGGAAGTCTCTTAACGAGATCAAGGCCATACTTTCAGAGATGGGATTATCCCTGGGCATGAAGCTTGATAAATTTCCATCAGCAGCCCCCCAGATTAAAGATGATGAAGAAGAAAGCGAAAAGGAAGAATAAAAATGAGGCATCAAAAAGCAGGAAGAACACTTGGACGTAACTCAAGCCATAGAAAGGCAATGTACCGAAATATGGTCACATCTCTTTTTAAATATGGAAAGATCGAAACAACAGATGCTAAGGCAAAAGAGTTGAAACCGATTGCAGAGAAACTTATTACTCTCGCTAAAAAGGGTGATTTACACTCAAGACGGCTTGCATTGTCCTACATGAGTGAAAAGAGTATTACCCATAAACTTTTTGACGATATAAAGAATGGATATCTTAACAGGCAGGGCGGGTATCTGAGAATAATAAAAAATGGTTTCAGGCACGGGGATGCCGCCTCAGTCTCTATTGTTCAGTTGCTCACAGCGGATGAAATGGCAAAAAAGGCTGCAAAAAAGGATATGACTTCTGAAGAGGGCTCGAAATAATATATTTTTTAAAAAAGTAATTAAAAAGTAATTACAGGAAAAAAGAAATATAATCTGAATATTAACATTTTGAGTGCTTGACCAATTAGGGCTCATTTGCTAGGATAACTGAACTTCAAAACAATAAAAAATAAAAAGCAAATGACGAATTTTCTTGTCCAAAACTGGAAAAAACCTCCTTACCGGTATACGGTAAGGAGGTTTTTTTTAACGGGGCTATATGAGCGTATTTAAGCATAAAAATCTGTTAGGCATGGGTCAGTTATCTGTCAGTGATATAAATATCATACTTCAGACAGCAGAGTCATTTAAAGAAATCTCCAGCAGGGACATTAAAAAGGTGCCAACATTAAGGGGGAAAACAGTGGTTCTTTTTTTCCATGAGCCAAGCACCCGTACAAAGACCTCCTTTGAGATTGCGGCAAAACGCCTGAGTGCTGATACATTCAGCCTTTCATCTTCAGGCAGCAGTATGGTAAAAGGTGAAACACTTATAGATACTGCAAAAAATCTTCAGGCGATGAGTCCTGATATAATTGTATTAAGGCATTCGTCAAGCGGGGCGCCCCATCTGCTTGCAGATAAGATTTCTGCATCCATAATAAATGCTGGCGATGGTTCCCATGAGCACCCAACACAGGCATTGCTTGATCTCTATACCATAAAAGAAAAAATGGGGCGGATTGATGGACTCAAGGTCGCAATAATCGGCGATATATCCCATAGCCGCGTGGCAAGATCAAATATTATTGGACTTACAAAAATGGGTGCAGAGGTTACAATATCCGGGCCTCCAACAATGATTCCTCATGATGTAAGCGAATTGGGAGTTAAGGTTGTTAATGATCCTTCCGAGGCTGTTTTAAATAAAGATGTGATAATGGCCTTAAGGGTTCAGCTTGAGAGACAGAGTAAAACACTCTTCCCGAGCATAAAGGAATATTCCAACTATTTCGGGATAAATGAAAAAATACTTGCCAGGGCCAGGGAAGGTGCCATACTAATGCACCCCGGCCCTGTAAACTGGGGCGTTGAGCTATCGCCGCTTATGGGTGACAGCCCCTGTTCGGTTATCCTTGATCAGGTCTCTAATGGCGTTGCCATAAGAATGGCCCTGCTTTACCTGTTGCTTGGAGGGGCGCGAAGTGAAGAAACTGCTAATTAATGGTGAATTAATCAATACAGAAAGGCTCATCATTGAACAGAAGGATATCCTTATAGATGATGGGTATATTAAAGGGATTTTTAATAGAGGGGCGCTGTCTTATAAAGATGAAGATACTCAATGCATTGATCTGTCAGGCCGGTACATTGCACCCGGTCTGATTGATATGCACGTACATCTAAGGGAACCGGGCGCTGAATATAAGGAGACAATAGAGAGCGGGTGCCTTGCCGCCGCAGCAGGTGGATTCACAGGGATTGCCTGTATGCCTAACACAGAGCCAGCCAATGATAACAGCACTGTAACAGAGTTTATTTTGAGCCAGGCAAAAAAGAGGGGTATTGTAAGGGTCTATCCTGTTGCTTCCATTACGGTAGGAAGAAATGGTATAACCCTTACAGAATTTGGCGAACTGAAAAAGGCAGGTGCAGTTGGCTTATCTGATGACGGCTCACCTGTTAAAAACAGTGAGATCATGCGAAGGGCGCTTGAGTATGCACGGTACCATAAACTCACTGTAATATCCCACTGTGAAGATACCGATCTATCAAATGGCGGGCATATGCATGAAGGGAGTATATCTGCAAGGATAGGCATCAAAGGTATACCGGCGATAAGTGAAGAGATAATGATAAAAAGGGATATATCACTTGCGGAATTCACTGGTTGCCCTGTTCATATAGCCCATGTGAGCACAGAGGGTAGCGTTCATGCTATAAGGATGGCAAAAGAAAAGGGCATACCTGTTACGGCTGAAACTGCTCCTCATTACTTTTCCCTAGACCATTCTGCGGTTGAAGGTTATAACACAAACGCCAAGGTTAACCCTCCATTACGCACTCCAGCCGATGTGCAGGCAATTAAAAGGGGGCTTAAAGATGGGGTTATTGACGTTATTGCCACAGACCATGCCCCGCACCATATGCTTGCAAAGGAGATAGAGTTTGACCTGGCTGCATTTGGTATTACAGGGCTTGAAACAGCCCTTCCTCTTTGCCTGAACCTGGTAAGGGAGGGGGTGCTTACCCTGCCTCAGATGATAAAGAAGATGGCAAATCAACCTGCTGCAATACTTGGGATACAGGGAGGCATAATAAAAGAGGGTGAAAAGGCTGACCTCGCTGTATTTGATATGGATGAGGAGTATGTCTTGCAAAAGGATGATATTCTGTCAAAAAGTAAAAACACCCCTTTTATTGGTAAGACTCTTAAAGGCAGAAATATATTTACAATGGTAGAGGGAAAGATTGTCTGGTCAAGAGACGCCAAATATCCTTGTTGTTGATGATGACAGGAGCATGAGGGAGTTCCTCGAGATCCTTTTGACCGGAGAGGGATACAATGTGACCCTTGCTGAAAATGGTGAAACAGGGTGCAGTGCGATTGATAATACCGATTTTGACCTTGTTGTCACCGATATCCGCATGAAGGGTTTAAATGGCCTTGATGTGTTAAGAAAGGCCAAGGCAAAAAACCCTGACACAATGGTTGTCATGATTTCCGCCTTTGCTACAGCTGATACAGCGGTAGAGGCGATGAAAGAGGGCGCCTATGACTATATCCCAAAGCCATTCAAGGTGAAAGAGTTTAAAAGGATTGTAAAAGATACCCTTGCATCAAGAAGGAGTAGCACTTCAGAAAAAGCCGCTGATCATACTGATTCAGAGTATATTTTTCATTTTGGTTGTCTTATTGGCGAAAGCCCCCAGATGAAAAAGGTATATGATCTTGTTGAGCGTGTGGCAGGGACAAAGAGTAACATACTCATTACAGGTGAAAGCGGTACAGGAAAGGAACTGGCCGCACGCGCCATACACAATCAGAGCCCGCGCAAGGATAAGCCTTTTGTTGTAATCAATTGTTCCGGCATACCGGAGAGTCTTATAGAAAGTGAGCTGTTTGGCTATAAAAAGGGTGCCTTTACAGGGGCTAACAATGATAAGGTAGGACTGTTTGAGGTGGCGGAAGGGGGGACAGTTTTTCTTGACGAAGTCGGAGAATTGACACCTGCCATTCAGGTAAAACTGCTCAGGGTGATACAGGAAAGGACATTCACCTCTGTAGGCGGCACAGAAGAAAAAAGGGTGGATGTACGCTTTATCTCTGCCACAAACAAGACCCTTGAAAGGGAGGTGGTTGAAAACCGGTTTCGCGAGGACCTTTTCTTCAGGCTTAATGTGATCCAGATTGTGATGCCGCCTCTGCGTAAAAGAGAGGGTGATCTGGAGCTTTTATGCCGTTTCTTTCTTGAAAAATTTTCAAAAGAGCTGGGCAAGGATATAAGAAAGATTTCTGCCTATGCCATTGACCTTCTTAAGAATTATTCATTCCCCGGAAATGTGAGGGAGCTTGAAAATATCATAGAAAGGAGTGTTGCTCTTGAAACCTCAAATATTATTTTACCTGAAAGCCTGACACTCTCTGATTTTCACCGTGATATGGATACAGCAAAGCAAAGGAGACAAACAGACCTTACCCCGGAGGGGATCAACCTCGATTCTGTTATTGCTGAAATAGAAAGATCTTACTTGCAAAAGGCAATGGAGATGTGCAATGGGTCAAAGCAAAAGGCCGCAAAATTACTGGGTATAAGCATGAGATCATTTAGATACCGGTTTGAGAAGAAAGAGAGTTAAGGGACACCGAAAATCAAAAAAATCATTCACCACGGAGAGGACGGAGGACATGGAGAAGCTTTAACCCATCATTTTAGTAATTTGATATCTTTTTTTTATTCCCGTGAAAGCTATAATCCATTAGTTTTACAAAGATCTTCTTGATGCCAGACGGAGTTAATCCTGCATATACTGCTGGACTGGCATGGTGACCTGTTTTTAACGTTGACTGTAGTTTTTCACTCCGTGCTCTCCGTGACCTCCGTGGTGGAAAATCTTTGTTTAAAGGGTATATTCAACTTTCAAACCTTTTAGAAAGATGGGAATACATCACCTTCATTCAAAAACCTTTTCTATTATATCGCCTTTACCCGCAATTTGTTCGTGTGCTTCAATAATGTTGTTGTCAATAATAACCATTTCCAGGGCTTTATTGACAGCTTCTTTATCAGTTCGAACGCGAAAGATTGACCGGGCCATATCTATGTATGTCATCGTCAATCTGAAAATGTATCTACTTTGGTCTTATGAAAGTGCCAA
>CAYWRH010000084.1:0-18298 GCA_964460435.1 uncultured Desulfatiglans sp. | reverse complement strand
AAAAAGCAAATAGATTAAATATTTTTACATGATATACATTTATGATCATATAAGTTACATGCTTTTGATAAGCAGTGTTTCCAAGAATGATCCGAGGGACAATATAAAGTATAATCTGATACATGCCAGCCTATTTTGCCAGTAATCTTTTTATATGGCTTCCATTTCCTCCGGATGAGCTTCCATTGTCTTAGTGCCGTTTTAACGGTGGGATATCTGTTTCCAGTTGGAGCAGTTATTTTTCTATTTTAACTTTTAAGGAGAATGATTAAATGAACATTTATGCAGGAAATTTATCTTACGAAGTGACAGAGGAAGATCTTAAAAATGTCTTTTCAGCATTCGGAGAGGTGAAATCAGTAAAGGTTATTAAAGATGAATACAGCGGCAGGTCAAAGGGTTTTGGTTTTATTGAAATGACCAATAAGGCAGAGGGGGATGCTGCTATTAATGGCCTGAACAATACAGAAATTAAAGGAAGGGCAATAAAGGTAAATGAGGCCAATCCTAAGCGTGACACAAGGGGCAGTGGTGGCAGAGATGGCGGTGGAAGAGGCAGACAGGGCAGTGGCGGTAGTTTCGGCAAAAGGCGATACTAATATTGATTTTGATTTTTAGACTGAACTAGACCATTCACGAATCACAGGTATTAATATGTTAAAGACCAGGGAAAAGGATTATACCTGTAATGGGGTAAAGGTTCTCCGCTCAAGTCACAGATCAATACGTGAATTAAAGCGTATCCACAAACCTTCAATACATGGATTCAGGATATGGCCATCAAGCTGGTTATTGATGGATTACTTCATGCGAAGCAGATTCAGCAGCCAGTTAAATGTCATTGATATAGGGTGCGGATGGGGAATAGCCGGAATATACTGTGTAAAAAACTTTGATTCGGTTGTTACCTGTATTGACAGTGATTCTGCTGTTTTCCCCTACGTACACCTGCTCGCAGGGATAAATGATGTAAGTGTTAAAACCATTGAGGCTGATTTCAGTGACCTGACTGGCAAAGATTTCAAGGATATAGATGTCATGATAGGTTCAGATATCTGCTTCTGGGATGATATGGTTGATACCCTTAAGCAAATGATGATGAGGGCACTGGATAGTGGTGTCAAGACCATAGTCTTTGCTGATCCGGGAAGACCTGCCTTTGAAAGACTTGGAGAGTATTTCATGAAGGAAGGGACAGGTAATATCATCGACTGGTTCATTTCAAACCCTTATTCCATACAGGGGCGTATCCTGAGAGTTGGCCTGATTCAGTAAAGTAAAAATAGCATCATCCCAATAAACTGCGTTCACTGCTTTATATGCTATTAATAAAGCAGGCTATCTGGTCACACAGATTAACACAACTCTTAAGCTCCATCGTACCTATGCATGCTACAGGTAATGCACCAATAAGTGAGTTAGTAATAATTATACTGTCTGAAGGAAGGATATCTTCTATAAAAACTCTTTTTGATTCAATATGGTAACCCTGATTCTTCAGAAATTCAGAGATATGTCTTTCCATTACGCCCTTTAATACATGATCCGAAAAAGGTCTGAGGAGCTTTTGATCCCTTAATATAAGGATATTGGCGGTGTTTGTTTCTGAAATGCTTTTGTCAGGGTTGAGGATTACTGCCTCATCAAACCCGTTTTTCTTTGCCCATATGCCTGCCGTGAAGTAGTGAAGGTAGTTTAATGTTTTGTGATCGGCAAGAATTGTTGATCTGGGTTCAGGGTATAGACCAAGCCTTATGCCTGTCTCAGATAATTTTTTAGGCCTTCCGTTGTATTGTTTAGCTGTTACATAGAGGCCATGGTTGAACGGAGCAATGTCTCTGTCACCATAGGTAGCCATAATTTTAACAGATGCAGCACATTTATTTAGCCTGTTGGCATTTATCACCTGCCTTATTATCTCATCCCATGTGAGGTCAGGAAACGGATGAAAAAACAGGGCTTCCCATGTATTGCGGAATCTCGCAATATGATCATCCAGGAATAATATCCTTCCTGAATTGACCCTAATGGTTTCAAAAAAACCGTAACCATATTGAAGACCTAGATCAGTCAGTTTAACAGCGCCTGCTGAAAGAGGTTTTACAGCCCCGTTTATCCATGCCACAGGCTCATCAATATTTTCATCCTTTGCAATTTTAAGTGTCTCCATAATTGTTTTTCCCTTATGGAGGGTTTCAGTGTATTCATCAAGTGGGTCAGAGTCATAGACAACCCCCCCTCCAAATGCAAAGTAAATCCTGTTATTATAGATAGTGGCAGTGCGTATGGCTATGGAAAGGTCCATGCTCCTGTGAAAGCTTATATAACCTATGGAGCCTGTGTATACATGCCTCCTGTTTGGCTCAAGTTCATCTATGATCTCCATTGCCCTTATCTTTGGACAGCCTGTGATTGAACCACCCGGAAATGAAGCCATAAGGAGATCTGTTTCATCACATTCCTTTTTAAGAACCCCCTCAACAATACTTACCAGGTGATACACATTTTCATAGGCCTCAAGGCGTTTATGCTCCTTTACCTTTACTGATGAAGCATCACATACCTTTCCAATGTCATTGCGCATAAGGTCTACAATCATTGAGAGTTCTGCCTCATCCTTTTTGCTGTTTACAAGCTGTGACCTGAACCTTTCATCCTCGTCTAAAGTCTTTCCCCTGGGTTTTGTACCCTTTATGGGCCTTGTTTCTACATGGTTTCCTCTTAGAGTAATAAACCTTTCAGGTGAGGTAGAAACTATCTGGTGATCTCCAGCATTTATAAAAGCAAAAAAGGGCGCAGGGTTTTCATCGTACAGTTTCATGAAAAGGCTGAAGGGGTCACCTCTATATTCCATCTCAAACCTCTGTGACATATTCACCTGGTATACATGGCCAGAGGCTATATATTCCCTTATCTTAAGGATTACTGATTCATACTCCGCCTGTGTAAAATTTGATCTGAAATTGCTGCATGACCGGTTCAGGAAACCATCTTCATTTTTAAGACCTTTTTCCGGGCCTGATAATAGAATTCTTTCCGCCTCATCCAGCGATATAACAGGCAAACCATCTATTTCCGGCACGCAAAGGGTATACTTCTTCGAACTATTATCATGTATGAGTATAATGGATGGTGCAAAGAGGAAAATCACAGGAAGATTCAGGTCATCTATAGATGTGCGTGGCAGCTTTTCTATATAATCCTTGAGATCATAGGAAAGGTAACCCATAAGCCCTGCACTAAAGGGGATATCATAGGGCATCTCATCTATGCGGCAGGAAGCTAAAATCGCCTTCAGAATATCAAAAGGGTTTTCGTCAAGCCTGTGCATCCTGTCTGATAGTTGTATCGTAAAGAGATTGCCCTTTCCTGAAAAACTCATCCATGGCCTTATGCCAAGGATATGATATCTTGCGCAGTCAAGATTCCCTCCGCTTAAGAGTATTGTAGTCCCTGTTTCTTTAGAAAAGCAGGAGGCTATGCTGTAAAAAGAGAGGTCTGACTCAAGCCTTTTAATGCCTGTGCCGGTTATATTTCCGATTATATGTTTTATATCCTGCATTCAAAATCCCTCTATTTGCAGGTGCAGTTTACCTGAGTTCAGGAAGTTTTTTACCATTATGTGTCCATGCTCAGTAAGAAAGCTTTCGGGATGGAACTGAACCCCGTGAAGTGGATATTCAGGGTGTGAAATACCCATAATAACATTATCGTCACTCATGGCAGTAATTATCATCGGAGGTCCGGCAGGTTTTATCATCAATGAATGATACCTTGCCGCTGTGAAGGAGAAAGGAATATTGCGGAAAATGCCATCCCCTTTATGCATTATCAGGCTTGTTTTACCATGCACAGGGAGAGGCGCCCTAACGGTTTTACCTCCGAAAAGCTCATTTATACACTGCATCCCTAGGCATACTCCCAAAACCGGCACATCTCTGTAGAATCTTTCTATTATGGGGATAGAGATACCGGAATGGGCCGGGTCTTTGGGGCCAGGGCTTATAAGGATATAGTCAGGTTCCATAGATATTGCCTCTTCAACGGATGTCTTGTCAGCCCTGTAGACCATTATCTGAAGCCCGTAATCCATAAACATCTGAACAAGATTATATGTAAAGGAATCATAGTTATCTATGACTAAAAGTTTTGCCATTTTGAATGCCCGAAAATTTTATTCCTTTGCAAGCTAAAAAGACGATGTCGCTCTCAAGAGCCGGACCATTGTCATTGAATCTATTCAATCTGCTGCAATAAAAAAAGCCATCCCGACCTTATGAGTCTGGATGGCTTTTGCCTAGTTCATAACCCTTGACCCGGATAACTACTATTATTTTATCATCCGGTCAAGTATGGTTAATAAAAAATATAAAAAATTATTTGACATTGCGTGTGTATAGTGGGAATATACTGGTAAATTAAATCAAAACAGGAAAACAGTAGTTAAATGAACATCAATACTATCAACATTATCAGCGGAAATGCAGTAGAGGTCCTACCTGTCGTAGTAGACCTTCTGGTGCTAGGGGTATACCGCCGGGCATGATAATGGGATAGTTAAATTAATGAACAAATAAAAATCCGTTATCAGGCCCCCTGATAACGGATTTTTATTATTGGAGGTATGATTCTTTTTACTTTTTGGAGGAATACCCTGAATGGACAGAGTAATTTTTTTTGACACAACATTAAGAGACGGGGAGCAGTCTCCAGGCGCAAGCATGAATACTGCTGAAAAGGTGCGCCTTGCTACACAGCTTGAAAAACTTGGAGTGGATGTTATTGAGGCAGGGTTTCCGGCAGCATCTCCGGGTGATTTTGAGGCGGTTCAGGCAATAAGCCAGAAGATGACAAAAGTTCAGGTTGCTGGTCTTGCCCGTACCTCAAAGGATGATATTGACAAGTCATGGGGAGCTATAAAGGATGCAGCCCATCCCAGGATACATACCTTTATTGCAACATCTGATATCCACCTGAAACATAAGCTCAAGATGGACAGAGACCAGGTGGTAAAAACTGCATATGATTCGGTTAAATATGCGAAGTCTCTTACTGATAATGTGGAATTTTCTGCTGAGGATGCATCAAGGAGCGACAGGGATTTTTTATGCAGGGTGCTTGAGGCGGCTATAGATGCGGGCGCAACAACTGTTAATATCCCTGACACGGTAGGTTATGCACTGCCGAACGAATTCGGGGAGTTGATAAACTACATAAAATGCCATACGCCAAATATAGAGAGGGCAATAATAAGCGTACACTGTCACAATGACCTTGGTCTTGCAACAGCAAATACAATGGCCGGACTGATAGCGGGCGCCAGACAGGCAGAGGTAACAATAAACGGCATAGGCGAAAGGGCAGGCAACACCAGTCTTGAAGAGGTGGCGATGAGCATTCATACACGGAAGAGCCTGCTTAATCTGGATACCATCATTAATACGAAGGAGATAGTGCCGACCAGCAGACTCGTATCCATGATTACCGGTATAGTTGTTCAGCCCAACAAGGCCATTGTTGGCGCTAATGCCTTTGCACATGAGGCAGGGATACATCAGGACGGTGTGCTCAAAAACAGGATGACCTATGAAATTATGGAACCGGCCACAGTAGGCTTGACATCCAACCGGCTTGTGCTGGGCAAACATTCCGGCAGACACGCATTTCGCGATAAACTTAACGACCTCGGCTATGATCTGACAAAGGAAGAGATAGACAGCCTTTTTATCAAAATGAAGGAGCTGGCTGATAAAAAGAAGGATCTGCTTGATGAAGATATAGATGCCCTGATTGCAGAGGAGCATCTCAGGGTCCCGGATATATACAAGCTTGATTATCTGAATGTGGTGAGCGGCACTGTCACCATACCCACTGCTACGGTTATTCTGGTTATAGAGGGGGTAAAGAGTCAGAGTTCGGGTTTTGGTGTTGGCCCTATAGATGCTACATATAATACTATTGCAAAGATGACCGGAACAAAGTCAACCCTTGTCAGGTTTTCCGTAAACTCCATTACCGGCGGTATGGACGCACAGGGCGAGGTTACAGTAAGGCTTGAGGAGGACGGAATGCTGGCACTTGGCAAGGGGACCGATCCTGATATAATCACTGCTGCGGCAAAGGCATATATAAACGGGCTAAACAGGCTAAAATATCTGAAAAGAAACCCTTCAATAGATGCACAGGAACGAAGCTTATAAAAAAGGAGATAAAATAAAATGGGGATGACCATTACTGAAAAGATTCTTGCAGCGCATTCGGGTAAAAACAGTGTAAAACCCGGAGACCTGCTCCAGGCAAAGGTTGACCTTGCGTTAGCCAATGATGTTACAGCGCCACTGGCAATAAAGGTTTTTTATGAGGTAGGAAGAGACGATGTGTTTGACAGAGAGAAGATCGCACTTGTACCTGATCACTTTGTGCCAAACAAGGATATACCCTCTGCAGCGCAGGCAAAGATTTTGAGAGATTTTGCAAGAAAGCACAACCTTAAACATTACTTTGAGGTCGGTGATATGGGTATTGAGCATGTAATACTCCCTGAAAAGGGGCTTGTTATTCCGGGTGACCTTGTGATAGGCGCTGACAGCCATACCTGTACATATGGCGCTGTAGGCGCCTTTTCAACAGGGGTGGGCAGCACTGATCTCGGTGTAATAATGGCTACCGGCGAGGTCTGGCTAAAGGTGCCTTCCACAATAAAGGCTGTGTTTAAAGGCAAACTCCAGAGATGGGTTGGCGGAAAGGATCTGATAATATACCTGATCGGAAAACTGGGTGTTGAGGGCGCCAATTACAGGGCAATTGAATTTACCGGGCCTGTTGTAAAGAGGCTCACTATGGAGAACAGATTTACCATGTCAAACATGGCAATTGAGTGCGGGGCAAAGAACGGTATCTTTGAGGCGGATGAGACTACCATGAATTATGTCAAAGGCAGGGCATCCCGTAAACCTGTTATATACAAGGCTGATCCTGATGCTATTTATGAAAGGGAGATTGTAATAGATGTTACTGAAGTAGGCCCGCAGGTTGCCTGGCCCCATTCACCTGATAACGTAAGGCCGGTTTCTGAATCAGGCAGTGTACAACTGGATCAGGTATTTATCGGTTCATGCACCAACGGCAGGCTTGAAGACCTTGCCCAGGCGGCAGAGATACTGAAGGGTAGAAAAAAGGCAGAAGGTATAAGGCTGATAGTAATCCCGGGATCTCAGCTGATCTATAAACAGGCTATACAGCAGGGGATAATAGAGACATTTCTGGATGCAGGCGCAACTATAGGTCCACCCACATGTGGCCCATGTCTTGGCGGTCATATGGGAATACTCACGAAAGGTGAGAAGTGTGCCTCCACAAGTAACAGGAATTTTTTAGGCAGGATGGGCGATATAGGCAGTGAAGTTTATCTGGTGGGGCCTGCTGTTGCTGCGGCCTCAGCTGTTCTGGGCCGTATCGGATCGCCTGACGAGTTATAAACCGGAAAGGAGAATAAGATGAATATACAAGGAAAGGTCTGGAAGTTTGGTGACAATATAGATACTGATGTAATTATACCTGCCCGGTTTCTTAATGTCTCTGACAAGGATATACTTGCAAAGAACTGCTTTGCAGATCTCAGGCCGGAGTTTGGAAGCAGGGCGGCAAAGGGAGACATAATTATAGGCGGCAGTAATTTCGGGTGCGGGTCATCAAGGGAGCATGCCCCACTTGCAATAAAGGCAGCAGGAATAGGCGTTATCATTGCAAGGAGTTTTGCCAGGATTTTTTACAGAAACGCCTTTAATATTGGTCTTCCCATCCTTGAGTCAAAAGAGGCTGTGGATGCAATTATGGATGGTGATACAGTAAGTGTTGATCTAATCACTGGCGAAATAACAAATGTGAATAAGGGTGTGAAATACCCGGCGAGCCCGATACCAGATTTTATGAGGGCCATAATAGACGCAGGCGGTCTGGTTGAATATGTCAAGAGACAATGATCAATGAGCAATGAACAGCCAGCAATGGCTATTGGCAGCTGATAATTGAAAAAGGGGGTGGTTATCATCAAGATTAAAGGTGCTGAGATATTAATAAAGGCCCTCGAGGATGAGGGAGTGGACACGATCTTCGGATTTCCCGGAGGCGCTGTCATAGACATCTATGATGAACTGATAAAGAGCGAAAAAATAAAACATATCCTTGTGCGTCATGAGCAGGGAGCAGTGCATGCGGCTGATGGTTATGCAAGGGCTATAAGTAAGCCGGGTGTGTGTCTGGTTACTTCAGGCCCTGGCGCGACAAACACTGTAACAGGCATTGCATCGGCTTATTGTGACTCTATTCCTATGGTAATACTGACAGGCCAGGTTAATACAAGCCTCATAGGCAATGATGCGTTCCAGGAGGTGGATATTGTAGGCATAACACGTCCGTGCACAAAACATAACTACCTGGTGAAGGATATCAAAGACCTTGCAAAGACCATCAAGGAGGCCTTTTATATAGCAACCACAGGAAGGCCAGGGCCAGTTCTTGTTGATATCCCGAAGGATGTTGTTCAGGCATTTGCCGAATATAAGCCTTTGAAGACCATCAAAATGAGGTCATATAACCCGACCTATGAACCCAATATGAAACAGCTTGACCGGGTTGTTGAGATGATCAAAAATTCGAAAAGGCCTCTCATATTTGCCGGTGGAGGGATTATTCTATCAAACGCCTCAAAGGAGCTGATTAAACTGGCACGCAAGATACAAGCCCCGGTAACAACTACCCTTATGGGCCTGGGTGCCTTTCCAGCGTCAGATCCCTTGTGGCTCGGCATGCTCGGCATGCATGGCACCTACAGGGCAAATATGTCAACTGCCGAGTGTGATCTTCTGATTGCCATCGGCGTAAGGTTTGATGACAGGGTTACAGGAAAGACATCTACCTTTGCCTCAAAGGCGAAGATAGTGCATATTGATATTGATCCAACATCAATAAGCAAGAATATCCCTGTACACACACCGATCGTTGGCGATTGCAGAATCACCCTTGAAAGGTTGAACAGCCTTATTGAATCTGAAGAGCTGAAAGGTTTGAAGGCTGCAAGAAAACCATGGTTTGACATGATAGAAGAGTGGAAATTCACCAAACCCCTTTCTTATGAGCAGGGGGAGATAATCAAGCCGCAGTTCGTTGTAGAGAAGATATTTGAGCTGTCAAAAGGCAATGCAATAATCACAACTGAGGTCGGTCAGAATCAGATGTGGACAGCCCAGTATTATCACTTTGATAAACCTAAAACCTTTATAACATCAGGGGGCTTAGGTGTTATGGGTTTTGGACTTCCAGCAGCCATTGGGGCACAGGTGGCATGTCCTGACAAGCTCGTTATTGACATTGCAGGGGATGGAAGCATCCAGATGAATATACAGGAGATGGCAACCGCGGTGCAGTTTAACCTGCCGGTAAAGATTGCAATCCTGAATAACGGCTATCTTGGCATGGTACGTCAGTGGCAGGAGCTTTTTTACAAAAAATGCTATTCATGCACTGAGATGTCTCATACACCCGATTTTGTTAAACTGGCAGAGGCATTCGGGGCCGTAGGGCTAAGGGCCACAAAACCTGAAGAGGTTGTCCCTGTGCTCAAAAGGGCTTTTGCTTCGGATAAGCCAGTAATAATGGATTTTGTTGTTGAGCGGGAGGAGGGTGTATATCCGATGGTCCCATCAGGGGCCGATATTACAGAGATGCTGCTTGTTTGAGAAAATCCGGTTTGACTAAAATTTATAATGCATTTTGTTATCAGGAGTCCAGTAAATGAATAATGATGCAGAAAATAAAAGGCATATTCTTTCTTTACTAGTAGAAAATGAGCCAGGAGTCCTTGCAAGGATAGCGGGTCTGTTCAGCGGCAGGGGATTCAATATAGAAAGCCTATGCGTGGCAGAGACAAACGAAGAGAACATATCCCGTGTCACGCTTGTTACAACAGGAGACATGTTTATACTTGAACAGATAAAGAAACAGCTAAACAAACTTATATCTGTTGTGAAGGTGCTTGAGTTTACCGGTACACCCTATGTACAAAGGGAGCTTGTGCTGATAAAAATCAAGGCAAAGCAGGAGAGCAAGGCTGAAATACTGCGTCTGGTAGATATCTTCAGATCACGGATAGTAGATGTCACTTCGGAATGCTATACCATCGAGGTAACTGGCAGTGAAGACAAGATAACAGCATTTCTGGAGCTCCTGCGCCCCTTTGGTATCAAGGAAATTGCACGCACAGGCGCAATAGCGCTTGCAAGAGAGAAGAAATAGGTATATGTGAATATACAACTTATGCTATATTTTAATTTAGATTAAATAAAATATATATTACCAATAATTACTGTATTATTTTTAAATACACTTAAGGAGGATAATAAATGGCAAGGATTAATTTTGGAGGAGTAGAAGAAGAGGTTACCACTGTTGATGAGTTTCCTCTGGCAAAGGCAAGAGATATACTGAAGAATGAGGTCATCGCCGTAATAGGCTATGGGGTTCAGGGGCCAGGACAGTCTCTAAATATGAAGGATAACGGCTTTAATGTTATCATCGGTCAGTCAAAGGAGTTTAAGTCTGACTGGGACAGGGCTGTTGCTGACGGATGGGTTCCCGGAAAAACACTATTTGATATTGAAGAGGCGGCAAAGCGCGGGACAATCATCCAGATGCTTGTAACAGATGCTGCCCAGAAGATCATATATCCGACAATAAAGAAATGCCTTAATCCTGGTGATGCGCTCTATTTTTCACACGGTTTCTCAATAGTTTACAAGGAGCAGACACAGGTTATTCCGCCTGCCAACGTTGATGTTATACTTGTTGCGCCAAAGGGCTCAGGCACATCTGTAAGAAGAAATTTCCTTTCAGGCGCAGGTATCAACTCAAGCTATGCTGTATTTCAGGACTACACAGGCAGGGCAGAAGAGAGGACAAAGGCTATTGGTATTGCAATAGGTTCAGGGTACCTCTTCCCCACCACCTTTGAAAAGGAGGTATACAGTGACCTGGTAGGCGAGAGGGGCGTTCTTATGGGGTGTCTTGCAGGCACAATGGAGGCCCAGTACAATATCTTAAGAAAGAACGGCCATAGCCCAAGCGAGGCATTTAATGAAACAGTTGAAGAGCTCACCCAGAGCCTTATCCGTCTTGTTGATGAAAACGGTATGGACTGGATGTATGCTAACTGCAGCGCCACAGCACAGAGGGGTGCCCTTGACTGGAAGGATCGATTCCGTGATGCAGTTGCCCCTGTATTTGATGAACTGTACAGGAGTGTAAAAACAGGCAAGGAGACCGAGATTGTAATGAAGGCAAACAGCGCTCCGGATTATAAGGAAAAGCTCCGTGTAGAACTTGACAGGATAAAGAATTCCGAGATGTGGCAGGCAGGCGCCGCTGTCAGAAAACTCAGGCCTGAAAACAGAAAGAAGTAACAGATTTTTGATTTTGTAAAATAGCGGCCTATTATTTTGGGCCGCTATTTTTTTATCCTTGTGTCCTGGTTCTCTATGATATTAATGTAATGATCTAAATAATACATCATTATTATTAACCACAGAGGACACGGAGGTCACGGAGATTTTATCTTTTAAGTTTTGTTCCGTGTACTCCGTGCTCTCAGTGGTGAAAATATATGCTATTTTATTTACATAAGTACAATGCTTATGGCTTCTTTATAAAGAAAGGGATGAATAATGGGATGGTTTGGGAAACTCACACTTGGCACACTCGGGCTTTTCATGGGGGGGCCTCTTGGGGCAATAGCAGGGGCTGTGCTCGGTCATCATCTTTTTGACAGGGAGGCTCGAACTGAATCAGAGAAACTGACTTTTGGCCAGACTGATCAGGCACAGGCAGCCTATTTTGTCTGCCTTTTTTCCATACTTGGCAAGATGGCAAAGGCAGATGGTGTTGTTACAAAAGAGGAGATAAATGTTGTTGATCAGTTTATCTCTACCCTGAGGCTCCCTGAACAGGAAAAGCAGTTTGCGCGCAATATATTTAATGAGGCTAAAAAATCCCCCTATACCATAGATGACTTTGCCGGTGAACTTTACCGCATAAATCAGACCCAGCCGATAGTTCTTCTCTCTTTTATGGACCTCCTTTTTAAACTTGCATCTGCTGATGGTAAACTTCATGAAGCAGAAGAGGCAGTGTTATACCGGTTAAAACAGATATTCAGGATCAGCGATAGGCAGTTTGAAAATATTAAGTCTGTCCATTTCAGGCAGAGTGATATGCATTACAGGATATTAAACTGCACAAAGGAAAGTACTGATGATGAAATAAAGGCCAGCTACAGAAAACTGGTTAAGGAGTTTCATCCCGACATGATAATATCAAAGGGGATGCCTGAGGAATTTGTTGAAGCGGCTACAAAAAAATTTCAGGAGATCCAGGCGGCATATGAGAAAGTTAGAAATGAAAGGGGGTTCTGATAATAATTGTCTTGAATTTTAGCAATGAAATTAAACCATGAAACTACCCACCATTTCATGCAGTCTGGTAGCAAGTTTTTCAAGTTCTGCAACATGGCTTCTTACCTCTAAACTGCCATCGGATATAAGGGTAACTCGGCTGTTTATATCGACTATATCCCCTGTAATATTTTTTGTTACGCTTGAGCTCTCTGATACATTTCTGTGTACCTCCTGGATACCGGCTGCTGCCTGAGATACATTTTCTGCAATCTTCTTGGTTGTCTCCGATTGTTCTCCTATTGCTACAGATATCTCTGTTACAATCCTGCTTACATCATCAATGACCGTTGTGATTTCGTTGATCTGAGCTGTTGCATCTGCTGATGATGCCTGTATCCCTGCAACCTTTTCTTTGATGTCTTTTGTAGCCTGTGCTGTCTGCTTGGCAAGCTCCTTGATCTCATTAGCCACAACCGCAAATCCTTTTCCTGCCTCACCTGCTCGGGCCGCCTCTATGGTTGCGTTCAGGGCCAGAAGATTGGTCTGATCCGAGATATCATCAATAGCCTCAGTTGCCTTTGCTATCTCTATCGCTGCGGTGTCGAATCTCTCTATTTTTGATGAGGCCTCCTTTGCCTTTGTAACGGCATCAAGTGTAATCGACTGGGCATTCTCACAATTTTTTGATATCTCGGCGATTGTTGCTGGTATCTCCTCTGTGCCGATAGCAACCCTGTCCATGTTTGATGCTATCTCTTCACTGGCTGCTGCAAGGATACCTGTATTTCCGCTCATCTGCTCGGCTGCTGAAGCAACCTCTGATGCCCGTGATGAGATCTGTTGTGTCCCGTCTGAAAGCTGAGATGAGACATTCGATAGAACCTCAGCCGAAGTGACAAGTGTTTTTACCCCCCGGCCTATATCTGTGATCATCTCAGCGACTGTTCTGCGCACATTGTTTACTTCATCCGCTATTATGCCTATTTCATTTTTTTTGTCGATTTTCAGGTCAGACCTGTAATCCCCTGCTGACATCTGCTGAAGACTTTTCATGATCAAACCCAGAGGTTTTATAATTATGCGCCGTAAAAAGACTAGCAATATATAGGTGATAATAAGTGTAACAGCAGAAACACCTAATAGCATGCTGTAGATAAGGGCAGTCAATTCATGGTTTAAATACTCTTTTGTAAGCCCGATCTGAAGTGTGCCAATATTCTTGTTTTCATAAGTAATACCTATTTCTTTAATCCGATCAGCCTTGTTCAGGGGTTTTTTTACCTCAACCGGTTTACCCGATTCATCTCTTTGCAGCGCTTGAAAAATATTTTTTGTGTTGCCTTCAAATATTGTCAGGCAGCAGATTCTTTTATCTGTCATCTCTGCCTCAAGAATAGCCTTAACCCTGCCATTATCCATATTCCATATCGGATCGGCTAATATTACAGATAGCCTTGATGCAATACTCTCTTCAAGGGTAGACAGATCCTGGTTCAGTCTATTATTGGTGTTAATATAGTCATATACCGCATAGATGAGCAGATTTATCATCACAACAATAACAATGGTGCTTATGATCTTGAACTGGATGCCATGTATATTTGTAAAAAGACCTCTGCTTTTAGACAATTTTACACCTCATTTTTTATTCTTTGAGCCCGTATTTTTCCAGTATCTTTTTCAGTTCTCCTGATGCCCTCATCTCTTTCAGCCCTTTTGAGAGGATCTCCGCATATTTCTTTGATGTCTCTTTTGCGGGTGTAAAGGCAATAGTGATATTGTCGGGTTCACCAACAACCCCTGCCTCTTCAAATTTCCCGTTCATGCCCAGTGATGCGACCTTGATGGCAAAGACTGAGGCATCTTCAATTGTTGCATCTATACGTCCTGCTTCAAGTTTTTTTATATTGAGTTCAAGGGCATTGGCATTCTTTATTGCCTGTATATTTTCTTTTTTGCTGTTTTTTTCAATATATTCGTCTATCTTATCATCATAGGCATAACCGCTTATGACACCCAGCCTTATATTCTCAAGCGATGTTAACCCCTTATAACGCCATGCATTTCCCTTTTTAACAAAAAAGGTCATCTGCTGATTGATAAATGTCTCTTCAGGTAAAATAAAATCAGGTGCATCATCCACGGCTGCCCCTACAATTCCATCTATCCTCCCCTGTCTTGCCTCCTCTATGCTCCTTTCCCATGTCCAGCCCTTGCACTGATAATCTACAGTATACCCCGCCTTTGTAAAAATGGCCTTGGCCACCTCTATCATGTATCCTGGCTTTGCTGATTCCGGCTCTGCATTATAGGGCTCCCAGATGTCTGCCCTTAATGTGATAACCTCGCTGCCGTAAATATTTGAGGCTGCAAACAGTACAAAAACAAAACAAAGAAAAAGTACTTTTTTCATAATTTCCCTCTCCAGTCTGCTGCTTTTACAGCACCGGAATCATGCCTGAAAGCAGCTGTTTTTAATATTTTTCATGCAACACTGTTAATTGACTAAGGAAAATAAGATGCTTATGCAAAATCTTTACCAGATAATGCAGCGTATTAAAAAAAAGATGATTAAAATGCTGCCTGATAGAGCTTGAAGTTAATGCAACTTTTTATTGATTCTTCTTATTTTAGTTAATTTTTATTACTTATCAGTTGTAGATATTATTAAGAAATAACAATTTTTGTGTTGGCAATAATGGCATTAGGTTACTATTTTGGCGGTTATTCAAAAAATGGTGATAAAAACCGGATATTATTTTTATACCCCGGTCAGACTCGGTTAATGCAAAATATCAGAAAAGGTTATAATAAATAATGGTATCGCCGGTTTATAACCTTGCGCCATGTTACTTTTTAAAAATTGATAAAAAGGATTTTCTCATTCCCATAACCGTTTTTTCGTTCTTCAGGATGATCTCAAGCTCTCCGGGATCAAGATGCACAGCCCCGCAGTTTTCATTGGCGCATATATCGATTTTTATATCTCCTCTCTCTATCTCTACGAGGCTTTTTGTCCCGCAGCGAAAACAGTGATCAGCATGGGTCTTACGGTACTCTCTGTCTGCTTCCTCTTTAATTTTTTCTCTTAGTTTGCGGATAAGCCTTTCATCCTCCTCCTTGAAATGAAGATCTTCATGACCGGGTTTGCCTTTCAAATATACCTTTAGATGATCGCTCATTTTATATTCTCCTCATATTATGAGTTTGCATGATCTTTTTACCTCTGCTTAGGAATCTAAACAGAGGTAAAAAAAATGGTCACATTATAGCTGCTCTTCAAGGAGTTGCACACTCTCATTAAAATCAAAATCCCTCGGGTTCCCCTGTCGGGCAAAGTCATTCTCATACTGGTGCTTGACAATGTGGGGAATATCCTCCTTTTTCATGCCAAACTGTTCTTTAAGATTTCCTGACCTGATGCCCAGGTCATTAAGCAATCTTTCTGTTTCATAAAACCACATATCAGATGCCTCCATCTTGGTCATGCCTGTTGTATCCACGCCCATAGCCCTTGCCATCTCTGCAAATTTTTCAGGCACACATTTCTGATTGTATCTTTCAAGGCCAAGGGTTACCACTGCATTGGCTAAGCCGTGATGAATATCATAAAGCACAGAGAGACCATGTCCCAGGCCATGCACAATGCCGACGCCTCCTCCAAACCCAAGCGCCACTCCGGCTGAACATGATGCCCAGCAGATGTTTTCGCATGCCTTATAGTTCATTTTGTTATATGTAAATTCTCTCAGGTTTTCTGATATCAATTTAATTACATGGATCATTGCACCCTGGTTCAGAGGGGATGAAAGCTTGCATACGTATGATTCAAAGGCGTGGGAGAAGGCGTCAAAGCCTGTCCATGCAATCAGGTTAGCAGGCATGAGGCGGATCAGCGCAGGGTCATTCAGTGCGCAGCTCGGCGCAAGGTTCGGCACAACACAGAACATCTTTGCCCGGTTTTTGGTATCTATTATGGCACCCCCCATTGTTGATTCAGCGCCTGTTCCGGATGTTGTATTGACACTTACCTGCGGGATTGTATTGGGTTTGAATCTGCCAATGATCTCCATCCAGGGTGGGTCAACCCTTGCAGCCATGTCACACAGATTTGCTCCCGGATTTGATATTAGTGCCCTTACCCCTTTTCCTGTATCATGTGAGCTGCCGCCGCCAACAGATACAACACCGTCACACCCGGCATCCTTGAATACCTTTGCAGCCTCATAGACCTCGGTATCTCTGGGGTTTGATGATACCTTGTCATATACGGTTGCTGAGATGCCATGATGCCTTAGTATTCCAATAATCTCATCGACAATCCCTGTGCCTTTTAGTCCGGTTGTGGTAATCAGGGCATTTTTAATACCTGCCTTTTTGGCCTCGTCTGCAACCATCTCATGGGCACCCCAACCGACGATAACACCGCCGATCCTGTCATTGTATGTCAACGGGAACTGAACCATCTGCTTGTTAATCATTGCTTATCTCCTTGATAAAATTAAGAAATAATAATGGGACTATTTGCAGTCTGTGAGTATAGAAAAAATAGTTTTATGGGTCAAATTAAATTTACTTTTTTCCCTTGCATTTTTTCCATATCAAGCCTAAAAAAATAACAAAAACATCATTACAGGCACATAAAAAGGAGATAAAACACATGGCAAAAAAAGTTAAATTCATCAGTTTCTGCATTTCAGCTCTGTTTTTTCTGATATTAATTGGTGGCTGTGTCAGCACGGGCAGTACTGTTGCTGTCAGTTATTATCCTGACACCATTCAGACAACCCCTGTTACTCAATTGGTGAAGGTGATCATTCCGGAAATGGAAAAGATTGTCATGATTGATGGCCAGAAGGTGCAACCTGTAACAACCATCTATGTTTTGCCCGGAAAGCACACCTACACCTTCAAGATTAAATACCGGTCATCAACCTACTGTAATGGTCCTTTCTATGGCGAACCGGCAGACCCGAAAAAGGATTTTAAACTAAAGGATGGCGAGGTAAGCAGCGTTGTTGGCATGGATGGAAATTATGAAATTGATGCCTCTGCAAATGCAGGGCAGACTATCCAGTTTACAGTCAAGACTAAACCTGACTGCAAGTCAAAGATTGATGAGTATTTTAAAATAGAAGTTATCAATTAGCATATAACCAGCAACTGTTGTCTTTATATGAAAGCGGTCAGCCTGCGGCTTTTGGTTTATTAAAATCCATTTTAATAAAGAGTCTGCCTAAAGCTGATCGCTAAGCCGATGTCGCTATATTCCACTGTATCTGTCAATGCCTGCGACATGTCAAGATGGAGGGACAGGTTGCTGAAAGCCTGATCCTGATATAGTTGTTTTATGGAATGGCGCCAGTCTGGCTTTTAGTAAGTTTGTAAAAAGGGAGCATCCTGATAGAGCACTATTCAGGATACAAAAATATGAGATCATTTATATCAATAATAATATTATTTATAGCTTTTGCATCGCCTGTTTTTTCAGCGGATGCAATAATCGTTGATCACAACTGTACGGATATTACTCAGATTCCTCAGACAGCCATTGAGCAGGCAAAGGCAATCCTTCATATTGCCTACGGCCATACGTCCCATGGGAGCCAGCTTACAACAGGCATGACCGGTCTTGTCGCATTTGCCAATGGCGGCGGCCTTGGCCTTTCACTCCCCACAGATATATTCAAATGGAATAATGGAGGAACTGGTGGCGCACTTGACCTGCATGATTACGCTATGGGAGGGGATGTGGGTTATTACCCCGATTGGGTAAATAATACAAGGGCTTATCTGAACAATCCGAAAGCGCCGGTCAAAACCGGCATGAGATAGAAGGTGAGACTTCAGAT
>CAYWRH010000083.1:0-18375 GCA_964460435.1 uncultured Desulfatiglans sp. | reverse complement strand
ATTAAATTTAACAGGAGGTATATATGTTACCCCAAAAATGCCCTAGTTGTGAAAATATACTTTCTGTAAAAAGATTATGCTGTGAAAAATGCAACACAGAGGTGGAAGGGCTGTATCAGATGCCTGTTTTAGCGAGTCTTTCAAATGCCCATCAGGAGTTTATAATACAATTTATCAAGGCAAGCGGAAGCCTGAAGGAGATGGCAGAGATAAAAAAACTGAGCTACCCGACCGTAAGAAACCAGCTTAATGAGATAATAGACGCAATCAAGGAAAAGGAAAAATAAATGAACGGGAAAAATGATAAACCGGGTTTTGATGTCCTGTTTTTCAATCCATTCTTAAGGTTTTCAGGAGTGCCGGTTTTAATAACTGGATTAATCGCAATCATCCTTGCAGCGATTTTAGGCTCTTTCAGCAATGCACAGTTCAACGGGGTATTAAACATGTTTACTATGCTGCCAAAACCGTTATGGTATCTGATTGTTATGAATCTAATTAACTGGGTCATATCAACAGTGGTCTTTCTAGTGCTGGGTAGCATACTCACAAAATCCACATTCAGGATTATAGATATTGCAGCCACACAGGCCTTTGCGAGGTGGCCAAATATTGTATCAGCAATTACACCACTCATAATGAAGATACCGGGATTCGGAACAACGATAGCTGCTGCTTACATTATCCAGTGTACGGCATATCTTTGCCTCTCTTTTATGGTGGCACTTATGTATAATTCATATAAGGTCTCATTTGACCTCAAGGGTGCAAGGCTCATTTCATCCTTTACAGTAGGTCTTTTTATTGCCCAGACACTCTCTTTAATAATCATAAGTTATCTGACAGGTATCCTTAAGTTGTAAATCTCTAATGGAGGAGATCATGACTTCATTAAGTATAATATTCGGCATATCTCACATTTTTTTAGCGCTGGTAATTGCGCTGATCAGTATCCCTCTGGTCAGGGGCGAAATGCCTATGAACAGGTGGTATGGCATCAGGTTTAAAAAATCATTTGAGTCAGATGAAAACTGGTACAGGATAAACAAATACGGTGGCAGACAATTATTAATATGGTCGGCTGTTCTGGCGATACTGGGCATTGCCACCATATTTCTGCCCATTGATCAAAACAGTATTTTATTTTTTCCCATATTGCTTGCGCCATTAATAATCCTTGTACCAGCAGTCACATCTTACATGTATGCGCGTAAACTATAATATAAAAATTTTTACAGGGGGATGAAAATGACAAAGAGATTATGGCTTTTAATAGTTTTATCAACAGTTTTACTTTTTAATATCCAGATAGCTTCAGCAGCTCAGGAGGATACCACGGAAACCCTTGCAGGCAAGTTCGTGGAGCTTCTCGCAAGGGAAGATTTTTCATCGGCAGTAAAATGGTTTGATGCAAAAATGACCAGCGCACTTCCGGAAGCGTCATTGAAAGATACATGGCTCTCTGTTACAGGTCAGACAGGCAAATTTAAAAAACAGGTAAAGACAAAAACAGAGAATATCCAGGGGTACGAAAAGGTATCTGTTACCTGTGAATTTGAAAAGGCAAATCTTGATATTCAGGTGGTCTTTGACGGTCAAAAGAAGGTTGCAGGGTTGTTCATAGTTCCGATAAAGTGATCTCTGCTCTGAAAGGGAAAATATGTTTAATTGCAAGAGGCACCATTTGGCCAGGAGAGCAAGAATCCTGCTCTAAATTCTGATTAGACATGGGCACTTGATGATTCAGATAAAACCCTTATAATTAGGCAGGTTTCAAAAACGCCTTAGTGAGAAAGAGATATGAGGATGGTATTTGACAGTGTAATGGAATAGTAAACCTTTTATCAGGAGGTGATCATGATTGCACAGATATCTGTCTACCCGATCGGTGAAGGGACAAGCGTAAGCCGCTTTGTAAAAAAAGGGGTCTCGGTAATAGAAAAATCGGGCTATACATACGAGGTGGGCGGCATGTCCACCACTGTGGAGACACCAGGCCTTGATGAGCTGTTTGACCTTATTAAAAAGGTGCATGCGGCCCATATAAAGGAGGGAGCAAAACGTATTATAATAGATTTAAAGGTGGATGACAGGCTCGATAAAAATGCTACCATAAATAGCAAAAAGGCATCTGTTACGGGGCCTGCCTCATAAAAAACTCCCAGATCAAATCATTTGCCATTATGGCCTTTGACGGGGTTTTGCCGCGGACCGGTTTACCTCCGGGCCATGAATGGCCACCGGTTTCTGTTACAACCAGTTCTATCTGTGTTTTATTATATCTTGATGTGTAAAGATCAGCATATGCCCCGTGTCTGTCCATAATCCTTTCAGGCCTATTCTCTGCCTTGTTGCGGGTTATCCATCTATTGATCGTCTCTTTCACAGATGTAAAGTCGGTCACCTTTGTCTCATCTCTGAAGGCATCCGCACCTGCCCCGCCATTAAAAAGAACATGGGTATCATCAAGGGCATGTATATGCATAACAGATATAGGCCTTAAAGGGCTACATTCCTTTGTGTTGTCTGTTCCTGCAACAGATGCAATTGCCCTGAAGGTGTCAGCCATCTCACAGGCAAGCCTGTAGGTCATCATACCGCCATTTGACATGCCGGTGGCAAATACCCTCCTTTCATCTATATTAGCCCTCTGTTTGATATCAGCAATTACCTGTTTCACAAATTTTATGTCATCTATCTTTTTATCGCGCGCATAGCCGCAGCAGTTACCGGCATTCCAGGTGGCAAGGTGCTGTCTTGGCAGACGGCTTGAGCCGTTTGGGAATGCAAGGACAAAACCCTCCTTATCAGCCTTTTCTTCCCAGCCATAATCTGATGCGGCCTGCTCCATGTTTCCCCCACCTCCGTGAAAGAATAGGACAAGAGGCGCACCTTTTTTTGTATTATATGAGGCAGGGATGTAAAGCAGGTATTTACGGTTGCCACCCACCTTGTATTTGTGCTCTCCGGATTGGATATTGTAACCTGTTGTTAAATCTGACTGAGCCCACCCGCCAGATACTGATAACAGCAAAAGGCAGACAAATAAGATATAAACAGATATATATCCCTTACCCCGGTCAGGGATGATCAATCTTAACTTGAACATCTGGTGACAGCCTCCATGCGTAATATTTTGACAGCAGGCGTTATATTATGATAAATGTATTTCAGTTCAAAGAGAAAAGTCATAACATGATATATTGGACTTACGAAGGAGTTAAGCAACAAAAAAAAGAATATAAATAATTGCCTTTCAACAGGCACTAATTTGCGGGTCCGGCATTATTTTAATTATGCCGGAGGATAAGAACAAGCTGATAGTTGGGCCACTATCTTAGATATAAATTCAAGATAGTGGCCTTTTTTTTAGGCAATTATACCAGGTAAATTTTTAAAGGGTGTGAAGGAAAGGCTCCGTCGCAGGGTAAAGGAAGAGTCGGGCCGCTCCTCTGGCAACAATTTTTAAGGAGGAAATAATGAAAGAGGCTGTAAAACCTGTTACAAAAGAGTATACCCCTATAAGCGGAGTGATACTCCGTATATACTGGATTGCCATTGCACATGGGGCAGCCCTGATCCTTACAGCAAAAATGGTTCTATCTTCCCTACAGCGTTCCGCTATTTTAAATTTAGTTTTTGGTCTGATTCTCATCTCGCTTATTATTTCCCGCTATATAGATATCCGCTACTGCAGCGGCGAGACAGCAGACTTCAGGAAGGCAACGGTAAATGACTGGCGTTCATGGTCATTCAAGGTTGTTACAGTATATGTCACAGGCTTTGTGCTGCTTCACCTCTCTGCATATCTTCATATGTAAATGGCATTAAAAAGATTAATGCAGAAAAATAAAATTCTGGTATATTGGCAGTTCAGGTTGTAGAGAAGTCAGATAGTGCGGTATAGGGGTCAGGCCGGACATCTCTGAAAAACGATATTTAATACCGGAGGAATAAATGGCCTTTTTAAAGAGAATACTTACACTTGGAATAATATGTCTGATCGGTTATCTTATGCTGGGCTATCATTATATTGTAATAGATAAATCAGTTAAAATGCTAAAAAAATCAGAGCTTACCCTCAAATATACCTTCTTCAGCACCAAGGGAAAGCCTGTTGAAAAGGCACTTGAAGTGCCTGAACTCTGGGATGACGGCATAGGTGAACTCCTTGTAAAGGCAGGCAAGTTGAAAGAGGAAGAGCTTGAGGCATACGCTGCAAAAAAGGCAGCAGAGGAGGAGGAGTACTGAAATACTAGACCTCAAAGTCCACCTTGATCTTGTACATCTTTTCTGCAGGCAGGTTCAGTATATCTTTCACCCCGGTTTTTATGGCTATTTCATCTAAACATCTCTCTATCTCTTTCATATCAGGGGCAATAAAGGTAAACCATATGTTGTACGGGTTTTTTCTAAGGTAGTTATGGGTCACACCCCTGTAGCTGTTCACCACCTTCACAAAGTCATCAATCTTTTCTTCAGGCACCTTGGCGGCACAGAGGGTGCTTGTAAAACCGAGTTTTCTGGAATTGAAATTGCCGCCGATCCTGCGGATAATGCCTTCCTCTTTCAGCCGTCTGATGCGCTCTATTACCTCATGCTCAGATAACCCCAGCCTGCTGCCTATCTCAAGAAAGGGTCTTGACACTACAGGAAAGCCCGATTGTATTTCGTTTATGATTTTTTTATCTGTTAAGTCCATGTCATATTATCGGTTGATAGGCGCACAGAGGCTCCTCTGCCAGATAGTCACCTGTTGCCTCATATGCCCTTGCCCTGCATCCGCCGCAGAATTTCCTGTATTCACATCTGCCGCATTTACCTTTATAAAGGGAAAAATCCCTGAGTTCGTTAAATATCTTTGACTCTTTCCAGATAGAATCAAAGGATCTCTCCTTGATGTCACCGCAGTTAAGCTCAAGGTACCCGCACGGCTGGACAATGCCATCATATGAGATAAAACAGAATGAGGTGCCGCCAAGGCATCCCCTTGTTACTGCATCAAGGCCGTATGTCTCCATGTTGATTTTTTCCCCCTTTTTGTTAGCCTCCTGCCTGAGTATGCGATAGTAATGGGGGGCGCATGTAGCCTTGAGGTGAAGAGGTGTCCTGTTTCTCATATCGTAAAACCAGTGAAGCAGTTTTTCATACCTGACGGCGTCTATCTCCTGCGCTTCCATATCCTTTGCCCTGCCTGTGGGCACCAGAAGAAAGATATGATGTGCAACAGCGCCCAGTTCAACCGCCATCTTAAGTATATCCTCTATATGTTCCGCATTATGTTTTGTTACAGTGGTGTTTATCTGGAATTCAATGCCTGCCTCCCTTAACAGGGCTATGCCCTTAAGCGATGCATCAAATGCACCTTTAACCTTTCTGAAGGCATCATGTGTTTTGGCATTTTCACCATCAAGGGATATGCTTAAACGCTTAATGCCTGAATCCTTTATCTCTGTTATAGTTTCAGGGGCAAGAAGTGTGCCGTTTGTAGCCATCACCATTCTTAGGCCTAATCGCGTACCGTACCGGGCCAGCTCAAAAACATCCTTCCTGAGCAGCGGTTCCCCTCCTGTTAGTATAATAATGGGGCTGCCTGTGCGCTTTATCTCATCAAGTACCTGCCTGCATTTACCCGTGTCAAGCTCGCCTTCATATGGGCCCTTTTCCGCTGCGGCCCTGCAATGGATACAGTTAAGGTTACAGCTTCTGGTGATCTCCCATGCGACAAGCCTGGGCTGGTTTGAATTACTACTGTGAGGGTGCATAATATAAATCCGATAAATTCAAAATTTTTAATTCTATAAAAAGGTTTAAGGTGTTCGGTTTGCGGTTTTCGGAAATGCATTTTAAAGCCTTACCAAGGACCTTAAACCGTAAACCTAAGACCAGCTCATTTTTACACTTAATATTGACAGATTAAGTATATTTTTTGACTTTTATTTATTTAATATGGCCGCCGCCTCTTTTGCAAAATATGTAAATATGACTTTAGCCCCGGCCCTTTTTATAGATGTGAGGCTCTCCATCATCATCCTTTTTCCGTCAACCCATCTCCTCTCTCCTGCCGCCTTGATCATGGAATACTCGCCGCTCACATGATATGCGCAGACCGGTAAAAGGCACTTCTCCTTTACACGGCTGATAATATCGAGATAAGGCAGGGCCGGCTTTACCATTATCATGTCTGCACCCTCCTCAATATCAAGAAGCGCCTCCTTTATGGCCTCAGTACTGTTGCCAGGATCCATCTGGTAGCCGTTTCTGTCACCAAATTCCGGGGCAGATTCTGCGGCCTCCCTGAATGGGCCGTAAAAGGCGGATGCATATTTAACCGCATATGAGATAATCCCTCTGTCACAAAAGCCGTTTTTATCAAGGATATCACGGATGGCCGCCACCCTGCCATCCATCATGTCTGATGGCGCAACAAAATCAGCGCCCGCCTTTACATGGCTTAATGAGGTTTTTGCAAGTATCTCAAGGGTAGCGTCATTATGAACGCAACCATTATCTATAATACCGCAGTGGCCGTGATCCGTATATTCACAAAGACAGACATCTGTTATAACAACCATGTCAGGAAATTTTGCCTTTATTGCCCTGACCGACCTCTGCACCGCCTCATCATCATCAAATGCGCTGCTGCCTGTGGAGTCCTTTTTTGAAGGCAACCCGAACAGGATAATTGCCTTGATCCCAATATCCATTAACTCCTTTACCTCATCAATCAGTGTATCCACTGAGAAATGGTACTGGCCAGGCATTGATGGTATGGGATCCTTTATGCCCTTACCATTTTTAACAAACAGGGGCTGAACAAGATCATTTACAGTCAGGGAGGTCTCCCTTACCAGATTCCTGATCTCCGGTGTTCTCCTTAAACGTCTTGGGCGTATGATCATATGAAATTCCTTTCTAACTTATTTTTAATCTGTTCCTTTTATTGAGGCAAGATGACTATATGAGTAAATTTCATCTGGCGCAAGACACAAGGCTCAGGGCACAGGGTTTTTGAAGTCCCCTGCGCCCTGAGCCCTGCACCTTGCGCCTGTTTTCATATCCCTATTTCCTCATCAGTGAGATAACACGCCGGATCCGGGGCCCAGAGGTCGCCTGTAGCCGCCTCTGCCCTTACCCTGAAATTACCTGCGCAGATATCAAGCCATTTGCACCTTGTACATCTTCCGGTCACATATCTCTTTTTATCCTTGAGTTTTGACATAAGCGGATCAGTCATGTCTGTCCATATCGCGCTGAATGGCCTTTCAAGAACATTGCCAAAGCTGTAATGCCGCCAGAACTGGTCAGCATGTACAGAACCGTCCCAACTGATGCAGCCTATGCCCCTTCCTGAGCTGTTCCCCTCGTTCATCCTAAGAAGTTCAAGCACCTCGCTGTTCCGGGGGTTCTCCTCCCTAACCATGCGCAGGTAAAGATATGGGCCATCCGCATGGTTATCCACAGTAAGTATCTCCTTAGGCTTTCCCCTGTCATGCAGATCCTTTGTCCTGTCTATAATGAGGTCAATTACCTCCCGTGTTTCAGCATGTGAGAGGTCATGACTCATCAGCTCTGACCCTCTTCCAGCATACACAAGGTGATAGAAACATACCCTCGGGATATCCATATATTCAAGCAGATCAAATATCGGTCCAACCTGATCCCTGTTCAGCTTGCTTATGGTAAATCTTAAACCCACCTTTAGCCCTGCTTCAAGAGAGTTTTCTATGCCCCTTACTGCTGCCCTGAATGCCCCCTCCTTTTTCCTGAAGCGGTCATTCACCTCTTCCATCCCGTCAAGGCTTACGCCCACATAAGAAAGCCCTATCTGTTTCAGTTCCTCTGCCTTTTCCCTTGTAATAAGGGTGCCGTTTGTGCTGATAACCGCCCTCATACCCTTACCAACAGCATAATTGGCAAGTTCGGAAAGGTCTGGCCTTACAAGGGGTTCTCCGCCGGAAAACAGTATAACAGGGGCTCCAAAGTCTGCCAGATCATCAATGACAACCTTTGCCTGTTCGGTTGTAAGCTCCTTCTCGGTTGATTTTGATGTTGCATGGGCATAGCAGTGCATGCAATTAAGATTGCATGCCCTTGTTATGTTCCAGACAACTACAGGCTTTTTATCCTTTGAAAACTGAAGCAGGTGGGACGGCAGTTTTGATGATTGTCTCCCATATCGCAGCGCATCCGAAGGTTCCACTGTTCCGCAGTAAAGCTTTGAAATCCCGATCATTATTTATTCTCATCAGTATTAACAATAAGTTTTTCATTTTCATCAAAGTGCTGTCTGTAATACCTTTTAAGCAGGGTATTTATATACTTTTCCATATCAATAATGGCATCCCGGTTCAGGGTAAAATGTTCTATGCCGGAGCGGTCCTTTACAAGTTTGAGCCCGTATTCAAGCTTCTTTGCAATATAAAAGGCAAGCGGGCCAGGTTCTTTATTGGAATCAAGTGACTGTCTGATCAGCTCATCAACAGCGCTTTCATCAAAGGACATGCTGATTTCCAGCTTTTCTGCAAGCAGGATCTCTTCATCCCTCACCTGCCTGTACATGGCTTTAAAATCCTCAAAGGCGCTGTTAATATCGGTTGTTGTCCTGAGATATATTTCGCCTATCAGCTCCCTTCTCTCCTGACTCATTTCCATGCCAGCCAGGCTTTTAAAATCCTTTTCCCTCTCCATGATAAATGCTGCTATGTTTTCAAGCTCCTTTTTCCTCATCCTCTCAAAACGGGCCAGGCGTTCAGGATCATTATAACCCGCCTTTAGTCTGGCAAGTTCGCCTGTGGGGTCATCAACCAGTTCAGGGGTTACAAGAAGCTGTTTGATATCGGTTGAAGGGAGGTGTTTTTCAAAGGGCATAAGCACCTTCTCCACTGCGCTTACGAGGCTTCTTGCGCCGGTCTTCATCCTGACAGCTATATCTGCTATCCTGTCAAGGGCCTCATCCTCAAACTTTATATCAATGCCATATGCCCTGAAATCCTGCCTTTTACTGACAATAACCGGGTTATTGGGATTTTTAAGTATATCGGCCAGGTCGTCCCTGGTAAGCTCGTCAAAGACCACAATAACAGGGAGTCGGCCAATGAACTCTGACTCAAAGCCGAACTCCACCAGGTCCTGCGCTGTTACCTCTTTCATGATCTCCCAGGGTATTTCTGTAGGGCTGACATCCGCCTCAAAACCGATGCCCTGTTTCTGTAGCCTCTTTTTGATGATCTCTGTGAGAGCCCCAAATGCCCCGCTCATTATAAAAAGGATGTTTTTCGTGTTTACCACGCGCTTTTCCTTTTTGCCTGTGCGCCTGAATTGCTCTATCGCCTGTATCTGAGAAATCGGGTCATGTGCCACCTTGAGGTCAACCTCTGTCTCCTCCATGGGTTTTAAAAGGGCCCTCTGGACACCGGTGCGCGAGACATCGTGGCCTATAAAATTGTTTGCGCTCGCTATCTTGTCTATCTCGTCTATGTAGATTATCCCATTCTCTGCAAGTTCAATATTTTCACCCGCCTCATATACAAGGTCCCTCACAAGGTCCTCGACATCCCCTCCCACATAGCCGGTCTCGCTGAACTTGGTTGCATCGCCCTTTACCATAGGCACACCAAGCTTCTGGGCAAGCAGTTTTATCATATAGGTTTTACCCACTCCGGTTGGCCCGATCATGAGGACATTGTTTTTGATCATCCCCACGCCTGACTGTCTCTTTTTGCCTGACTGTTTATTCAGGTAATTGACCCTGTTAAAGTGGGTGCAGATCTTTGTTGCAAGCACTGCCTTGGCATCCTTCTGCTTTATCATAAAGGTGTCAAGGTAGGCCTCAAGCTCTTCAGGGAGCATATCAAACTCAGGAACGCCCTTTTTGTTCTGATAATCCCTCCCCTCTTCAATATCGTCAACATCCCCCTTTGGAAGCATTACAGGTGAAAGTATCTTTATGCGGTTTCCATATTTTTTTGAAAGATAATCACCAAGCTCCTTTTCGAGTTCCTGCTGATTAGGCAGTTTTTCATACTCATTCCGCCCATTTTCCTGATTCTCTATTTTTGTGGTCATATAAACCTCTTTGTTTTATTGGCAAAATATAGACATTATGGAAATTGATTTCAACCCTAATATTGTTTTTATACCTTATTGACTCAGGCGATTATTTTCATTAAAGTCTCAATATCTGATTAGTTCCTGATTAAACAGATCGGCAATTATTGAATAGATATAAACATTTAAAAGAACAGGGAACCAGAAATGGCCTTTAGACTTGAAATACGACTGAAAATGGAATTGCCCGATGCAGAGGGTAATAATATAAAAAAGAAGGCAAATGATTACTTCGGCTTAGGGGTTAAGGATATACGTGTAATAAAGGTGCTGACCATAGACTCTGCTCTCAGTGAAAAAGAGCTCGAGAATATCAGGAAGGAGATATTCACCAACCCGGTTACGGAACTCTCTTCATTTAACCCGATGGCTGCCGGTTTTGACTGGCTTATATGGGTGGGCTACAGGCCCGGCGTGAGGGACACAGCCGGAAGCACAGCAGTGGAGGCGATAGAGGATTTTCTTAAAAAGCCATTTAAAAAGGGAGAGGCTGTATATACATCCAGACTATATGAAATAAGAGGAGAGCTGACCGAGAAAGAGGTGAATATAATAGCCTCTGAAATACTCTCAAACGACATTATCCAGCAGTACAGGATTTACTCAAAAAAGGAGTGGGATAAGGATAAGGGCATCGGGATAATCATCCCAAAGGTAATGCTCGATCATATACCCGGTTTAAACACCATATCTATAAGCTCTGACGAAGAGTTGAAAAGGATCTCAAGCCAGAGGAACCTGGCCCTGCAGGAGCAGGATATCCCCGCTATAAGAAACTACTTCCTTAAGGAGGAGGTGCTTTCTGAGCGTAAAAAGGTGGGTCTTGATAAGCCAACTGATGTGGAGCTTGAGTATATTTCCCAGTCCAGAAGCGACCATTGCAACCACAACACATTCCGGGGCATGTTTAAATATATAGATATTGCCACAGGGGAGAAGAGAGAGGTGAATAATCTCTTCAAGAGCTGCATACAGGCGCCTACCCTTGAGCTTGCCGAAAAAAAGGACTGGGTGGTATCGGTTTTGTGGGATAATGCAGGTGTGGCACGTCTGGATGAAAAAAATAACTATACCATCACAGGCGAAACCCATAACAGCCCATCAAACATGGAGGCATACGGCGGGGCAATCACCGGTATTGTCGGAATATACCGCGACCCCCTTGGCACTGGCAAGGGTTCAAAACTTATCCTGGGGATGTATGGCTATTGTGTAGGAGAGAGGGATTATAACGGCCCGCTTAAACCCCATCTGCACCCTAGAAGGCTTCTTGATGGTGTTATTGAGGGTGTGAAGGATGGCGGTAACAAAAGCGGTGTGCCAACGCCATTCGGACAGGTAATTTTTGACAAGGGCTATATGGGCAAATGCCTTGTATTTGTAACTGCATTAGGCATCATGCCCGCCACAATAGATGGTGAGCCGTCGCACCTTAAAAAGACCGAGCCGGGTGATCTGATTATCATGTCAGGAGGAAGGGTCGGAAAGGACGGGATCCACGGTGTTACAGCATCATCAGAGGTGTTCAGTGAACATACACCAGCCGGTCATGTGCAGATAGGAGACCCCTATACCCAGAAAAAGATGCACGATTTCCTGCTTGAGGCAAGGGATGAAGGGCTTATCGCATTCATTACCGATAATGGCGGAGGCGGGCTTTCATCATCCATAGGCGAATCGGCCTCAATAAGTAACGGCTGCCGTGTTGACCTTGATAAGGTGCCCCTTAAATATGAAGGGCTTGACCAGTGGGAGATATGGATATCTGAATCACAGGAAAGGATGACCATTGCAGTAAAACCAAAAAATCTTGAAAGGTTTATGGAGTTGAGCAGGAAACATGCTGTGGAATCCACTGTGATTGGCGAATATAATGATTCGGGCTATCTGAGGCTCGACTATAATGGCAAGACATGCGCCTATATTAGCATGGATTTCATGAAATCTGACTTTCCGCAGTGGGTTTTTGATGCAGAATGGACACCCCCCGAGATGAGAGGGTTATATGAGCCTGTCATAACTGAACCAAATAATCATGGTGAAATCATTAAGACCATGCTTTCAAGACCCAATATCTGCTCCAAAAACTGGATCCAGAGACAGTATGACCATGAGGTGCAGGGCGGAAGCATCATCAAACCACTTGTGGGCAAGGGCAGAGACATCCCGGGCGATGCCGCCGTTGTCAAACCGGTGCTTGATTCACCTGCCGGCATTGCTGTATCACAGACAATAAATCCTTTCTTTTCAGAGATCGATACATACCATATGACAGGCTATATAATTGATGAATCCATAAGAAAGGTTATTGCAGTGGGCGGTGATTTTGAACATCTTGGCGGAGTAGACAATTTCTGCTGGCCTACAATCCAGTATCACCCTGAGACCAACCCTGATGGCAAATACAAGGCTGCACAGCTCGTGAGGTCTAACTGGGCTTTAAGGGATTACTGTCTTGCATACGGGATACCTCTTCTCTCCGGCAAGGACAGCATGTATATAGATGGCAACCTTGAGGGGCCATATGGCGAAAGGAGAAAGGTATCAGGGCTGCCCACCCTGCTCTTTACCGTATCAAGCGTGATAAGGGATACAGATAAATGTATTACAATGGACAGCAAGCTGCCTGGTGACCTTGTCTACATCCTTGGCGAGACCCGCAATGAACTCGGTGGGAGCGAGTATTACCAGATGATGGGTGAAGTGGGGCTGAATGTGCCGAAGGTAAATGCGGAATGGTTTATACCCCTTTATAAAAAGCTTTGTGAGGCAATAAATAGGGGGATGGTAGCATCTGCCCACGCTGTTTCAAGGGGCGGTCTTGCCGTGCACCTGGCAATGGTCGCAATGGGCGGCGAGACTGGCATGGATATTGATCTTAGATCAGTCCCTGCTGTTTCAGGGCTGCCTGATGCCAAGATGCTCTACTCTGAATCCGCAGGGAGGTTTATTGTGACTGTTGACCCGGCAAAAAAAGAAAAGTTTGAAGAGCTCTTCAGGGGAATGCCAGCCGGACTTGCCGGCAGGGTAACAGATACCAATATTTTCAGGATTATTGGGTCGGGTGGAATGGAGATTATGGCTGAGGATATAAAAGACCTTAAAAGCAGCTTTCACAAGACCTTTGGAGGATTATTATAATGGCTGTTAAAGCAATGATACTTACCGGTTACGGCCTTAACTGTGATAATGAAACAGAATATGCTCTCAAACTCGCTGGCGCAGAGCCACAGAGGATGCACATAAATGACCTGATTGATAACTCGGGAAAGATACTGGATGAATATCAGATAGTTGTATTTGGAGGCGGTTTCAGTTGGGCCGATGACCATGGCGCTGGTGTGATATTTGCCACAAAGATCAAATATAATATCGGTGACAAAATAAACAGCTTCATTGAAAAGGGCAACCTTGTTATCGGTATATGCAACGGATTTCAGTCTCTTGTTAACCTTGGCCTTTTGCCCGGATTTAACAATAACTACACTGAAAGAAGGGTGGCCTTAACCAATAATGACAGGGGTAATTTTATAGACTGCTGGGTAAACCTGAAGGTTAATCCCTCTTCAAATTGTGTTTTCACAAAGGGGATAGATACCATTGAACTCCCGGTAAGACACGGCGAGGGCAAGCTCTTTGCATCCGAAGATGATATTGACCGGCTTTTTAAAGACAACCAGGTGGTAATGCAGTATGCTGATAATACTGGCAACCCGGCAAAGGGCAGATGGCCATTAAACCCGAACGGTTCTATCAGGGATATCGCAGCCATTTGTGACCCCACAGGCCGGATCTTTGGCCTGATGCCGCACCCTGAGGCGTTTAATTCCTATATGAACCATCCTGACTGGACCAGAAAAAAAGAGGCATTATCAAGGGAGGGGAAAAGGATAGAAAACAGGGAGGGAGATGGCATAAAAATATTCAAAAACGGCGTGCAACATATCAAGAACAGATAAAAATGATACTATGAGACAAAAATATAAGCATACGCCCGATCTTCCCGGGCTGAAGATCAAGCAGGACAGGGGCAAAAAAACCTACGATGCACTGATCAAAACATGTTTTAGACTTTTAAAAAGGCAGGATTTTGATTCTATTACTGTTGCTGAACTTGCTAAATCAGCCGGTTATTCGGTTGGCGCCTTTTATGCGCGGTTCCGTAGCAAAGATGAGTTTTTTGATGCAATGATTGCCTATCATTTTAAAAACCGTAAAGAGGCACTTGAACGTATATTTTCAACCTTTCACAATAGTGACCTGATAGATGCTCTAATAAAGGATATCGTGCATTATTTTTCAGCAAACCAGGAATTCTGGAGGGCTGCGCTGGTCAGGAGCATGCGTGACCCTGATTTCTGGACCCCGATCAGAAAATCCGGCCACAATGTAGCGAGCAGGGTTATTGAGAGGTTAAGTGAAGAGAAAGGGCGTCCATTAACTGAAATGGAGGATACAAACGTCAGGTTTGCATTTCAGATAATATTTGGAACCATAAATAACTCCATAATAAATCAACCAGGGCCGGTCTATATGGATCAGAAACTCTTTGTAGAAAAACTGACCAGGGCATTCAGGCTTGTTTCAGGCTTTGACAATTTTTAAAACAGGAAGCAAATAAAGAAATAGAGAAATACGAACCTGTTTTATTCTTCAAACAGGTTCGTATTTGTGGTTCCAAATCTATTATCAGGAAATTACATCTTTTATTACAACATAGTTGATTTATTTAAACTCAAACTTCAGGCCAACTACAAAGCGTCGACCGCGAAGGTCGCCTGTAACACCTAAACCAGGGCCTTGACCATAAGCGCTACTGCTTTCCACACCGCCTGCAAGATAAGGCTGGGGGTCCTTGTCAAATACATTATTTACATTGAAAAAGAGATTCAGATTCCCTCTATCCAGATCAAATCTGTAACTCACCTGCGCATCAGTAATGATTTCAGACTCTACAGTATTGTCATAAACATCCCATCTTGTGCTTGTTCCCTTGTAGTTCCAGTTCCGGTTTATCAGGGTCTTGTCTGTATACCTGTGCTGAAATGATAATACAAATGGATCGCGTATATAGCTGAAGGCAAGGGTTGCCACCCACTCTGGGTAAGTGATTTTAACAGTTTCAGTCTTAGTACGTACGCCCGTTGTAGGGTTGGGAGCAGTGGTACTGGAATTCTCTCCCACATAACTGCCAAGCAGACGCCAGCTTATGCTCTCAAGGCCGCCGAACCATTTAACAGGCGCACGATAGCCTAATTCAAAATCTATGCCCTTAGCCTTTACTGATGACTGATTAATATATGGATTACCAACAAGGGTAATTTGATTGATAGGGTTACGATTTGCATCAAGCCCTACCTGAGGACCCCCGCGTGTAATGAGATCGCATAACTGTTGATCGTTATTCTGGTAGCATTGTCTTACAACCTCACCTACACCCAACTGCTGGATATTATCCTTTACCTCTATATTGTACCAGTCTGCTGAAAAGGTAAGGCCACTAAGCCATTTTGGGATATATACCAGTCCCACTGTGCTGGTTCTCGCCTTCTCGGGCTTTATATCAGGACTGCCATTAGAGAATAGGGTAAAATCAAATACTGGAGTTGTTGTCACCGGAGTTCCGTCTGTATTGTAAACTACCCCATAGTCGGGTATCCTGGAGGCCAGACCACCTGTCCGGTCATATTTTTCCCCTATGGTAGCAGCCCGGACATCCTGGGAATATGTGCTGCGAAAACGCAGTTCATCATAAACAGCCCAGTCAAGACCCCCTTTCCATGACCATTGTGTGCCGGCCCCTGAATAATCTGCCCAGCGTGCAGCCCCGTTAAAGTTCAACTGCTTTATAAACGGGAGATCAGAGAGTATGGGAACAAGTATTTCATCAAATATCTCATGTACGTTCTGGTCACCACGCGCAAAGGGCACATTTGACATCTGTATTTCAACTGAATTACCTGAAGCAATATTGCCTGCAGGCACACCACGAATGCCCAGAGCCGGATTATTTGCCATTACCGGACGATATCTTGGATCAGCATTGATATTACCACCAGGTCCTACCTCCACTACCTGGGTAAATTCCTCCTCCCGATAGTTATAACCAAAGGCCATACTGATGGGACCTGCGCCCCAGCCTTTGTAAAGCTCACCGTCTGCCAGAATTTCATATACATTCTGTTCAATTTCGATGATCCTCTGTTTATTATTTCCTGAAATATAGCTGTGCGGCAGGCTTTCTGTAGCAGAAAGAAAACCTTCAGCATTTATTGGCACACCCGGCTCAAAACCGGTAACCCAGTCAATGGCCTCCTTGGAGGCTTTCCCAGCGCCAAAAAGATTTATTGGCACGCAGTCCTGGTAAATAGGGTTTGCTGTGCCTCTGGTTGTGACAGTAACGTTACATGCAGGCTGCCCTGTGAGGGGATCAATGACTGCATCCATTGCCAGATATATCCGGTCAAGTCGGATACCCCCTCGCTGTATAGCCTTTACATCGGTTTCACCGTGCTGAATGTAACCCTTGATCTTCCAGTCATCAAAAAAGCCTGAGCCTCCTACAGTATAGTCAAAGCCGGTTGTTAGTGACACTGTTTTTGTACGCTGCTCAGTATAGGGATCAAAGGCTATGTCTTTGGGGCTGCCGATCCTGGCGAATTGTACGCTTGCTATGTTCCTGCCAGTCGGATTTGTCGCACTGGCCGGGGCCATCAGATTCTGGATATTCTGCGGCAGGTACGGGTTACCGCGATATACTGTGAAGGCTCCCCATTGACTCGTCATTATCCCGCCAAAGTTCTTATTAACAAAATATGATTTTCCAAGCATGGCCTGACCGTAAACCTTAAGCTTGCTGCTGATGTCGTGCTCAATATATCCAAAGAAATTCTCTCTGCCTGATTCAGGCGTTATCTGGGTAGCATCAGCATTAGCCAGGGTGGTATCCACCAGTGAGGTGCCAGCGCCTCCTTCACACAACTGGTAAGAAGGGACTTTAGTGATGGGATTCTCGTTAAGAGTACAAATACCGTTGCCCCTGTTATAGGGGACAGCATAACCATTGCCGTCAAAGGTATAATAGCCTACAGCAGCATCTGTAAACCTGAGGATCCCATCAGGAGAAGCGGTTGTAGTATAGAGGTTGTTAACCGGTATAAAAAATGGGTTGTCAGGAGATGTCCCTGCTGTTGGAGATGGATTTCTCGCCAGACCGGTGGAATGATACCATTCATATTCACCGAGCTGGTAACCATAAATAGGATCCTGTTCAGCCTTTTCTGCTGAAAACAAGACATGGGTCCTGTCAGTGACGGCAAAACCGCCTGCAATCTGGTACTCCTTGTTCTCGTTATGCCCCCTTCTTGTTTCGCCCCACTGCACATTCCCCTTGATACCTTCATACTCAGTATTCAGAATGAAGTTGACAACGCCTGCAACAGCGTCAGTGCCATAGGCTGCCGAGGCCCCTCCGGTTACTGTTTCGACCGATCTCAGAAGGGTTTCAGGGAACAGATTTATATCCGGCCCGCCGAATATTGTAGAGGGAACCACCCGGCGGCCATCAAGCAGCTGCAGTGTTCGCTTGCTCTGAAGCCCGCGCAGATTCAAACTCCCTGCGCCTGAGGTGTTGAAAAAACCGCCTGTATTCTGCGTAGTGTTTGAGCCAAAAAACTGCGGCAATTCTGCCAGCCCCTCGACTACCGTAGTTGGGGATGACACATCTATCTCATCCAGTTGCACCACAGTAACAGGTGTAGGGGTATCCATGCCGGTAGTTCGAAGCCTTGAACCTGTTACTGTTATCTCTTCCAGGGAAAATTCTTCTTCTGATGGTTTACTTTCAGATGATGATTTTTTAGTTTGCGCCAAAGCTAGATTACCTGACAGAATCAGGCTTAAAATTGGCAGCGCCAAAAAAATTGAAGCTTTTCTGATCACATGATCAAACCTGTTGTTTTTCATTTTGTCTATCCCCTCCTAAAAAATATAATGTTAAAAAGCATCCAAATGGAAAACCCAAACCCATATTTTTTTAGAATATAGAATCTATATTCTGTTTTCAGGCAAAGCCAAAAAAAACCGGTCTGATTCTTAATCTGATCTTTTTTAAAACATTAAAACTTTTACAGGAGCAGGAATTACTATAAAATGAGTTTCAACGAACAGTTGCTAGTAACAGAGGAACTATTTTTCTGCAGTCACTTCCTGTTTGTCATTCCCATAAAATAACTACCTTATTTTTTTCCCAAAAGAGATAAACCC
>CAYWRH010000082.1:0-18591 GCA_964460435.1 uncultured Desulfatiglans sp. | reverse complement strand
CCCAGACCATAAACCTCAAATCCGATAAGGATTATAACCTGGGCGAGATAGTACTGAACAAGGCATAACTTAGTTGTAATAAATTTTTGTGTTTTCTTGAAAAATATGGAAATAAAAACCGTGCTCCTGAAAAGGGCACGGTTTTTTTATCTTCGACTTCATTTGTGAACAGGCATGAACTTTGATGTTGGCTTTTAAATTGACACACAACATTTAACCCTCAAAATTTTCACCCAGGTATTTCAGCAAAATATTTAAATATTTGTCTGATCATATTTTTTGAGTGAATGAATGGATAGAAAAGATAATCCCTCCATAAAATCCAACGTTACGGAAAACGAACTGGCAAAAGAGGCATTGATTAAAACTGAAATCAAACATGCAGAAGAAAAACTGCGGGAAAGCGAGGAGCAAATCCGTCGCCTTAGCGACAACCTTCCGAACGGTTTAGTCTATCAGATCGACTCCGGCGAGGACGGCCGAGAGCGACGTTTTACCTATATCGGCGCTGGGGTGGAAAGGTTGCACGATATCACACCGGACGATGTATTTAGGGACGCAATGACACTCTACAGTCAAATTCTGGAAGAGGACCGCCAGATGATCATTGACCGTGAAAACTTTGCTATAACCAACATGATCCCATTCAGCGCAGAAGCGCGTGTGCGCCTGCCATCCGGGGAGATACGCTGGCGGTTATTCACATCAGCGCCCCGGCGTATTGCCAATGGGCATCTGATCTGGGATGGGATCGAGATTGATATCACCGGGCGCAAACAGGCGGAAGAGGCACTAAAGAAGAGTGAATCACAGCTTAAGGCACAGTTGGACAATTCCCCTGACCTTATCATGGTGATTGATAAGGAATTTCGCTTTGTGAGCATTAACAAGATGGTATTTGAGTTCACTCCCTACAGTGTAAAAGAGCTGATCGGCATGAATGCTGTTAATATCCTACCGAAAAAAGTTCAGCCACTGGTACTTGACAGGATTAAGGAATGTTTTGATACCGGCGTGATTCAGCAATTCGAACACCAGATTAGCGAAGAAAAATGGGTTTTTACGCGTATTGTGCCCTTGATTATTGATGATGTTATCAATCAGGTCATGATCATATCTACCGATATCACTGAGCGCAGGCATGCTGACGAGAAACTTAGAAAGCTCGCCTCTGTGGTGCGTAACTCGTGTGAATTGATAAATCTTGCCACCCTTGATGGAACCATGACCTTTATCAATGAGGCGGGCACCAGAATATTGGGCATTGATATGGACAATGTAGAGCAGGTCAATATCCTGCAGGTAATTCCGGGGCATCTAAGAGAAAAAGTTGAAACGGAAGTTCTTCCCACGATTAAAGATCACGGCAAATGGCAAGGTGAATTGCAGTACATCAATCTTAAGAACGGCCAATTAACAGATGTATATGCTACGACCTTCACAATTACTGACCCAAATACCGGCGCACCACTTTATCTGGCTAATGTATCGCTGGATATCACAGAGCGTAAGAAGGCTGAAATGGTATCGAGGGAGAGCGAGGAGCGATTCAGAAAGATATTTGAAGAGGCACCTTTAGGCATTATCATTTCTAATACCTACTTAAATTTTGATAAGGTTAATCCCGCATTCTGTAGTATGATCGGGTATTCTGAAGATGAACTCAGAACAATGAATTTCCATGATATAACACATCCTGATTATAAAGGCGATGACGATGAATATATTAAAAAGGTTAGAGATGGTGAGATGCCTTTTTATCAGGTTGAAAAGCAGTATATTCATAAGAGCGGAAAGGTAATATGGGGCAACATTATTGTTTCATGCGTCCGCGACAAGCAAGGTGAGTTCCTCTATTTTCTTTGCATGATAAACGATATCACCAAATATATGCAGGACGAACTTCTTCTTCAAGCGAAAACCGAAGAAATAAAAGCCCGAAACGTGGAGCTTGATCAAACGAATAAAGAATTGCGTATAGCAAAAGAAAAGGCAGAATATAATGAAAAGCTACTGAAAAATATTACTGATAATATTCCTGCATATATTGTTGAGGTGGATGCCAAAACACTCAAATACAAATTTGTGAATTTAAAATTCCTGACAGGGTTTAATAAAAAAATTGAAGAAGTTATAGGCTCCCATATTTCAGAAATAATAGGAAAATCACATGCAGAATATGCCATGAAATATATCGATGAAGTGCGTAATGGAAATGCTGTATCCTTTGTTAATACTTTTAATCTTGCTGAAGGAAAACGCTATATCAATGAGCAATATGTACCTTCTTTTGATGAAAAAGGGAAAGTTGAAAGTATTATCGTATTAAGTACAGATATTACTGCCATGAAAGAATCAGAGCAGGCATTACAAAAAGCCAAAGAACTCGCTGAAGAAAGCGAAGAAAAATATCGAACCTTGATAGAGAATATAAATGCGGGGGTGTTTCAGAGCACCCTTTCTGGCGAATTTCTGCATATCAACGACGCCGCTGCAAAAATGGCAGGATATGGAAATGCTGCCGAGTTGATTGCAAAGCCGACCTCATGTCTCTATGCCAATCCCGAGGATCAGGAGCGTATGAGGAAGATTTTATTCATGGATGGTGAGATCAGAGATGCTGAAATCAGATCGATAAAAAAGGATGGGGAGAGCTATTGGGTGTCCATGAATGCGGTATTGCAGCGGGATAAAAATGGTCACCCTGATAAAATATTGGGAATCGTTACTGACATCTCAGACCGCAAGCGGGCTGAAGAGGAAAAGGCCGAGCTTGAATCCAGGTTGATACAGTCGCAGAAGATGGAATCCATCGGGAGGCTCGCTGGCGGGGTTGCCCATGATTTTAACAATATGCTGGGTGTGATTCTCGGTAATACAGAGATGGCCCTTAGCGAGGTACAGCCTGAAGAGCCGCTCTATTCTGACCTGATTGAAATCAAGAAGGCGGCTGAACGCTCTGCTGACCTCACACGGCAATTACTTACCTTTGCCCGTAAGCAGACCATTGCACCTAAAGTACTGGATTTGAACATTACCATAACAGGCATGTTGAAGATGCTTGCGAGGTTGATAGGCGAGAACATTAGGCTAAACTTTCATCCCGCGGTTGAGCTGTGGCCGGTCAATATGGACCCCTCCCAGCTTGACCAGATTATGGTCAACCTGTGCGTGAACGCCCATAATGCCATCACCGACGTTGGCGAGGTCACTATTATGACTGAAAATATTGCCCTGGATGCAGTATCCTGCGCAGGCATGCCTGATGCCATGCCAGGGGAATATGTGCGTGTAACTGTTCGCGATAACGGAAGCGGCATGGAGAGGGAAACACTGGAGCGCATCTTCGAACCGTTCTTTACGACAAAGAGCATGGGTTCCGGCACTGGTTTGGGTCTTGCCACAGTATATGGTGCTGTGAAACAGAACAACGGTTTTATCAATGTGGTGAGTTCACCTGGAAAAGGAACAACCTTTGAGATATATCTACCCAGAAGCCTAAGCAAGGGGGAACGGGCAGCTATATCGGAAAGCTCAAATCAGATGGATGGGCACTCACGTGAGACTATCCTGCTGGTGGAAGACGAGCCAGCCCTCTTATCGCTTATCACACGTATACTTCAAAAAAGGGGCCATACAGTTTTGACCGCCGCAACACCTGGAGCCGCTATTAAGTTAGCCAGGGAATATACCGGAGATATTCATTTACTTATAACTGATGTGATCATGCCGGAGATGAACGGTCGCGATATGGCTAAAAACCTCTTATCCCTTTATCCCAATCTTAAACGGCTGTTTATGTCGGGTTATACCGCAGATGTCATCACCCATCATGGAGTGTTGGAAGAAGGGGTCTTTTTTATCCAGAAACCATTAACACAAAATGAACTGCTCAATAAAATCCAGGAGGTGCTGGAGCATACCTAGAACATATGAGGAGTCTAATGTTGGTTTTTTAAGGCTTTTGCAGCGCTAGGGCAGAGTCAAAGACAGACTTAATATTCACCCTTATTTATTTTACATTTTGGGAATGCTGAATAGCCCTGAAATATGGTGGGGTTATTTTGAATTGACAGACACTGCTTAGCACCATATATTCATTTCTCAAAAAAGGTATTCTTATCAACAATCGTAAGAGAGGTGCTTGAATGAGAAGGTCAACGTTTCCAGCAATAGCATTCGTGATTGCATTTCTGATCCTCCTTATCCCATGCCTTGTGGCGGCTCAGTCTGTGCTTGCCCCCGCAGATGTCCAGCAGAAAGAGGTTGTCACGAACCCCCAGATGCAACCATCTGTGATCAAGCAGAAAAACATTGCGCCCCTCCAGATAGGCAGTGCGGTTATTACGGTACGCGACAGCGCTGGCGCCCCAGTTTCCGGTGCAACCATCTCCACTGTTATAAACGGTCAGTCTGCAACCCAGGTGACGAATGCCCAGGGCGAAGTATCTTTCGTGGGAATCCCCTTAGGGCAGTACTCATATTCTGGAAGCAAGGCAGGATATTACGCACCGACACCCACATCAACCTTCTCTGTAGGGCGTAGCACAACGACCAGCAACTATTTTTTGTTCCAGTACGGGAGTGTAAAGGTAAGGGTGACCTGCAATGGTGCTCCAGTGGCCGGTGCAGACATCGATAAATATTACAACTATAAGACCGAGAGACTGAAAACTGACACTAACGGATACGCTGTGTTCGGAAACCTTGTCCAGGGCTCGTACGGGTTCGTAGCCAGCAAGAACGGCTATGCGATCAGCAATATGGCGAACAGCACTGTGGCTGGCGGGCAGGAAATAACAGTTCCAATTACCATGACGCAACTGGGCAGCGCAAGGGTCAAAGTGACATGCGATGGCGTACCGGTGGCAGGGGCGAACGTCTCAGCGCCCTGGTTATCCAGCACCATGACCCAGGTGACAGATGCGGCAGGGCTGGCGACCTTCACGAACCTGACTCCTGGAAATCACGTTTTCACTGTCAGCAATCCAGACTATACGAGCGCCACGGCCACAGCTAACATCGTCGGAGGACAGGAAGCATCAGTGCCCATTGCTGTAACAGTAAACTACGGGTTTCTGGTGGTGACAGTTAAGGATGACAATGACGCTCCGGTGGATGGCGCCGCTGTCACCGCGGTCAACTACGGTGATGACAAGACCTATACTGCAACCACGACCCCGCAGGGGGTTGCTTCGCTGGGCAAGATGCGCATCGGAAAATGCATCATCAAGGCTACCAGAACGGGATACTACACCACTATCGCGGGAGCCTCGGTCTCCGCTAACGTCACCTCGAATAAGACCACCCAGGTCAGCTACCCCATGATCAGAAACTATGCACAGATAATACTGACAGTGAAGCAGGACCATACTCAGGTGAATCAGTCAAACCCTCTCCTGCTCGAGGGCGTGACTGCGACCCTTTACGGTCCGAGCGGCACCAAGACGCAACTGACCGATTCCCAGGGCAGGACAATCTTCGATAAGCTTTATAGCGGCTCTTACGTTTTGACCATTAATAAATCAGGGTACCTAAGCAAGTCATGGAACAAGATTATTGACACCAACGCTTCAGCCCTTGGGTATGACCTTCAGATGGAGATGACAGCAGCGCCATGATGGTTACCAATTGCGGGAGAAGGCACATATTGATAGGCCAGAGGGCAATATCAAATCCGGTACATCAATTGAATATACATCACGGCTTGAAATAAGTATGAGCCTGAGACGTGCCTTTACATTTACTCACATGTTTAGTTTGCATAAAAAACACATAAAATCAGTTTTTATTCTTTTAGTTTTACTGTAATCTTCCCATCCTCCACGCGTATATTCTCTATACCATCTGAAAAGCTCCTCCAGAAACCTGCCTCACTACCAAACTCCTTTACCAGGTCAACATTCTTGATATTGCCAAGCCAGGCATTTGGAACAGGCACACCCATAAGGCTTACACCTCTTAGTGCAATAACAGGTTTACCATTTGCATATTTGAGCTCAAGCCCTGCTGTTACCTTTAAGGTTTTACCGCCTACGATCGGGAAATCCGGCTCCATTGGGATAAGGAGCTTTGCACTGGCAAGGTCATCAGACAAATCTATTGCAAGCCTGGTGGCAAGGTTGGTGTTATTGGCTATAAGGCCATTTATCTCACGCTCTGTGAACCTGATCTCCCTCTCTGCATCTTTCTCGCTGTATTTCTCCGGTTTCAGAGGTTTTTCGGGTCTTGTTTTTGAATTTTCCCTAATCGAATCGGTATGAAGCCCTGTTGCGCCAAGTCGAGATATCTTTTCCTCAAGCACCCTTTCTTCCCGCTCACTCAGATTGACAGGCCTGAACTCCTTTGGAAAGAGGAACATCATGGTCAGCCATACCGTAACGATTGCTGTTACAATGATAACGCCAATAATAAGGAGTGCAATCAGAAGGGGGTTTGATCCCTTTTTATGGTTACCTGTTTCAGATAAATTCTTTTGATCTTCCATTTTTACTCCATTCTATTCGCAGCTAAAACCTTACAGATCTATAGACCCTTTTGCCTGCCTGAATATCAACCTCAAGCCTGACTGGATTAGAGTACCCTGAAGAGATGGTAATAACATGGGCGCCGGCATCCAGAGCTATCCTTGCAAGGGCAAGGTTACCGGGCAGGGTCTCCCATGAGCGGGTATCTGCCTCCTCTAAAAGAAAAAGGACAACCCTCGCAAGTACTTCAGCAAATTCATTTTCATTACCAATCTTCTGTGCTATTGCCTCCTTTGCGCCTGCCCTTATGGCCTGTCTGGTAAGATACTGCGCCGCCCTTTTATCAAGGGATTTACTTGCAACCTCACCCATATCTGTTTCAGCAATATAGGGATATAAAACAGTCTCATTTGCCTTTATATCCACTGGCGGATATGAAGAGCCCTCTTCATACCTTGGCACAGATATCCTGATAGAGGGGGGCAATACAACATCAGCAGAGACCTTGGCTGGTATACGCCCCCTTGCTATAAAGAGCACCAGCTCACCTTTACCGGGCGTAACCGGATCAGGCCTGTAGGATTCTTTGCCAATAGCCTTTGCAAGTTTTTCATATTCTATGCGGGCGCTGTCAGGCTGATTCATATTCTCAAAACAGAGGGCAATAAGCGCCCTGGTAAAAAGGTCTCCTTCAAGGGGATCAGGGTATTCGTCAAATATCTCAAGCGCCTGCTTGGCCTCTACAAGGGCGCTGTCAGGCCTGTTCTGCAGCAGAAAATTTATCATCAGGTATGTATGAACCCACAACCTTTCGCTGTATTCACCCTTGTAGGTGGCTGTGAGGTCATTGATCATTACCGCGGTTGACTGATCTTTGACACTTATAAAATCCTGATCCTTTAAAAACTGCGATGCCTTTAAAAGTGTATCCCTGCTGGCCCCATACTCCCCCATATAGTGAAGGATTATCCCCTTTTCCATATAGCATAAAAGACGATCCCTTTCAGGTATCCTGCTGCATTCTCCGAGGGCCTTATCCGCTTCAGCAGGGTTGCCGGAAAAAAAATCGGCCCTTGCCTTCTGAAGCGGAATGGTCGTGCATCCGGAGGCAAAAATAAGAAATAGCAGCAGGAGATATCTTAAGCGCATAAAACTACCAGCCGATAATGGGTTTTGAGGCCTCGCGTGCAAGCTCTACCTGATCCGCATATACTATCTCACCGCTCTTTAAATCTGTCACGGTAAGGTCAAGGCTGTAGTATATGCGCTCCTTTTTATTAAGCCGCCACTGTTCGGGCTGTTTGTTTTTGATAGACCTGAGTGTGCCGCTTAAAATATATTCTGCGCCGAGCTGCCTCCCCTTTTGAACACGCATGGCAGGGTCAACAAACCCCTGATCCTGATACAGGGTCTCTTCCTGTATGTTCTCTCTCTGGCGCTCATCGATAAACCGGAACCTGCCTGACTTTATAAGCCTCATCTTGATTGCATCTGTAATACCCCCCGTGCTGATATGTTCGGAGGTCTCATTAACCACAGGATATACAATAAGTATGGGCCTCTTTTCCACCGGGAAGGTCGGCGCAGCAAGAAGCGGGGCAACAAGCCCCTCTACAATATTGTTTTTATCAGAAAAATCATAGCTTGCATCATAATGCATCTCATCCTTCGGGTTAAGGTTTTTTGTGTGGGCGGCACAACCTGAAAATACAATAAGGGCCGGACAAAATGCGGTTAAAAAAAGCCTGTAAATATTCTTCATGACATCATCTCCTTTAAATGGTGGTTTTACATTTATTGCATTCCCCTGTTTTTTAATATGGTAAAACAGGGCGATATAACAACAGATACCGGGCACAATATCCCATAAGCAACTAAAAAGGCCAAAAAAGTATAACTTAATAGACAATCAGTAACTGAAATTTGTTCAACATTGTATAAAAAATATTATATAAATGTCCATAACACTGTTTAAAAGGATAACAGCCAACATGAAAAGGAGGTATCCTATGGAAAAACCGGCTGAATTTTACTGGGCAAACCGGCTTGAAGAGGTAAAGGCCGCATTAACAAAAAACAATTTTAATGCCTATATCGCAAAAGATGCAGCAAAGGCAAAGGAGATGGTGGAAAATGAAATCATCCCCGAGATAAAACCTAAGAGCATTGCATGGGGCGGCTCAATGACCTTTCTGGCTTCAGGGATTTATGATGCCCTTAAAGGCAGCAGGGAGTATGAAATCCTTGATACATATGACAGGAGGAGATTTACACAGGAGGAGGTGGCTGAAAGACGCAGGCAGGCGCTTCTCACTGACCTGTTTATTACAGGCACCAATGCGATTACAGAGAGAGGGCACCTTGTCAACCTTGACATGATCGGTAACAGGGTTGGGGCAATAACATACGGCCCAAAGAATGTGATAATACTTGCAGGGAGAAACAAGATAGTATCTGACCTTGAGGAGGCCATGCACAGGATAAAAAACTATGCTGCCCCAGTGAACGCCATGAGGCTTGACATGAAGACACCATGTGTAAAATCCGGGAGATGTGCGGAGTGTAGAAGCCCTGCAAGGATCTGCAACACCTGGACAATAACTGAAAAATCCTTTCCAAAGGGAAGAATAAGGGTGGTGCTTATTAATCAGGAGATGGGTATTTAAAAAACGGTATACGGTCTTCGGTCTTCGGTTTTTGGGGAGAGGTATAAGGCACAAGGCGCAAGATTCAAGATTTGAAATTTCAAATTTCAAATTTCAAATTTGAGATTTGAGATTTGAAATCCAAAACTAGGGGTAATGGGTTTAGTGTTATGATATTTTTCCTTGTGCCATGAGCCTTGAGCCTCCTGTCCAGCCGTAGCCTTTTGACGAAGTGGGGTGCGCCAATCATTTATTATTATTCTGGCCAACTGCCTCCGAGAGACCCAGTTCTTCGAGTTTTTGCCTTGTAGGCACTCCTTCCATGTCCCATCCCCTTGCTGCATAATACTCGTCCAGCATCTTATCGAGTTCATCCCGGCTTATAAAATTACCCTTTGAATTGCCATCCTTTATAGGCTCTGTGAGTATCCTTTCAGGCAGGTTATCATCCTTTCTGCCAAAACCTTCATTTGCATTAAAGAGCCTTGCAAGGTTGTTCATTCTCTCTCCCACCTTTTCAATCTCGTCAGGTGTAAAGGTTAACCCTGTAACTGCCTCAAGCAGGTTTGCAGTGTTCTGTGTAGCAACGCCCGGAACAGCCATATCCAAAAGGAATGCGCACATGGTAGGGGCATCACAGGTGGCGGAGCGCACATCCTGATTCCATTTTGTAAGGGCACCCTTGCCCTTTATTGAAAACCTGTCTACAGGTTCAGGTATCGGTATGCCGAATATCTCCTGAAAGGCATAGCCCCTGTTATGGTCTGCCCCTGTGTAGGCTGTGGCATAATTGAGCCCGTGCGCCTTTGCTCCTCTTATATCATAACCGGGGAGTTCAAGCCCCTTAACATGCATGGCATATTTACCGGAGCCCTTGCCTATGCGCTCTGCTGCCCTTTTTGACCCGTCAGAGAGGAGATCTCCAAACCCCTCCCTGTAGGCCATAAGCCTTAGCATATCGACCATTGCCTTATGGTTCCCGAATTTTAGCTCTATGCCGCCGGTATCCTTTGAGGTGATTATCCCCTTTTCATAAAGCTCCATTGCAAAGGCAATGGTTGCGCCGGCTGAAATGGTATCTATGCCCAGTTCATCCGACATCCTGTCTGCGGCAATAATGGCATCTATATTATCCACGCCTGTTGTGCCGCCAAATGAGTACATGGTCTCAAACTCAGGCCCTTCAGACATTATGCCGGAATATTCGCCAGTCTTTGCAAGCTTTAGCTGGCTGCATCCGACCGGGCATCCATAACAGTGCTCCTTACCCATGTTTCTTGTAACCTGGGTCTTTACCCCTATCTCCTCAACCGGCACAAAAACACCTGTTTCGCCATAATTTTTACCCGGAAATATACCAAGGGCGCTTAATGCATCCACCACCATGGGTGTCCCGAGTTTTGCAAACTGCGGGTAGAGCACAGGACTATTCTTCATCTCCTTTGCCATAAAGTCACGGGCTTTCTTGAGCTTTTCATCTGATGCAATATTTACAGAGCCTGTTCCCCGAACAGCTATCGCCTTGAGATTCTTAGAACCCATTACTGCGCCAAGCCCCTTTCTTCCGGCTGCGCGCAGCTCATTTATAATGCATGCAAGCCTGCTCAGGTTTTCACCCGCCGGCCCTATGCAGGCAACCCTTGTGTTCTGATCATTCAACTCGTTTTTAATTATCTGCTGGGTGTCGGTAGTCTTCATGCCCCAGACCTTTTCTGCGCCCCTGATCTTTACACTGTCATCCTTTATGGAGATATAGACAGGCTTTTCAGATTTGCCCTCTATAATCAATGCATCGAAGCCGGCAAATTTGAGTTCCACAGGGAAGTAGCCGCCTGTTAGAGACATGCCAACCGCCCCTGTGAGGGGAGATTTAGCCGTAATTGCCATACGGCTCGCGCATGGGACAGATGTGCCTGTAAGGGGGCCGGGCGCAAATATGAGCCTGTTTTCAGGGCTCAAGGGGTCAATGCCCTTTTTCACCTCATCAAAGAGGAACCTTATGCCAAAGCCTGCGCCGCCAATATAGTCCCTTGCCATATTTTCAGATAAGGGCTCTGTTTTAATCGATCCATCTGTAAGGTTGATCCTGAGTATCCTGCCGGTATATCCCCCTCTGTACATTTTATCCTCCATATTGATGATAAAAAAACAATATCTCAAGGATCAGGCTCCTTGAGGCGGGCGCAGAAAAAAGGTGTAGTGAGGGAAACTCCTCACTACACGCTCTAGGATTTTACCTGTTGCTGTGAACCTATAAGCTCCAGGTAAATATTTGTTTCAACAGATTTAAGGCCATCCAGTTCGCCTACCACTGAGCGCATAAACTCTGAAAATTCCTCTGTGGATTTAAAGACCGCCATAGATGTGAGGTTGTATCGCCCGGTAACAGTCCAGACACTCCTCACGTTCGGGTGCTTAATAAGCTCCTTGGTGACATTCTCGATCTTTTTCTGATCCAGCTCCATCTGTATGCCGACAATAAAGGAGTAACCAAGTTTTTTCAGGTCTGGGATTGCAACAATCTTTATTACATCCTCCTGAATTAACCTTCTTGTCCGCCTCCTTATTGTTGTGGAACTGATGTCAAGACTCTTTGCCAAAGCGTCACTGCTAATCCTTGCATCCTTTTCCAACTCCTTGATTAATGCTAAATCTATATCATCCAGTAACATACCCCACCTCCATTTCAGGCTGATTTGAATCTGTGCATTGATTCATCCCGATTCGCAAAATCATTAAAATAATAATATAAAGAAAAGTAATTTAGCAAGAATTAAGATTTTTATCTTAATATTAATATCTCGCTTATCTGGAAAATAGGCTTTATATCTGTGAAATTTTTCGCATCCGCTGCCAGTTCTGCATCATGGGCAGCCATTCCCTTTGCCATATCCTCCATATTTTCAAATACCATGCAGGCAATAGTGGCAAATGGGGCAACCTCATCAGGTCTGCCGCCTGAAATGCCTTTATCCACCTCCGCGCGTATAAGCCCGTATGGTTTCAAAAGCCTCTCCGCAAGGGGGATATGTGAATTGAGATAATATTCCATATCAAATCTGCCTTTGCCGGAGGGGTAAAACACCATAGCCCGAATCATGATTTTTCTCCTTTCTTTATTCCGTTACCGCAAACAATACACCTAATACCGGAAACCTGCCTTTACCCTGCGCCCTGAACCTTGCGCCTAGCGCCCTGTGCCCTGTGCCCTTTTTCATTCTTTATACCCCGCTGGGGCTGCCTCTTTTATCGACCCTGTGCCGAAGACTATTGGCATTAGCAGGTGGGGCCGTGAAAAGCTCTTCCATGTAAGAGGCCCGTGTTTTAAGGACTTCGGGGCATATATGGCTGCTGTCTTATCAAATATGAGGGGTTCATCATTAATACAAAACTCCAGCTCAGCGCCCAAAACTTCAGGGTTATCCGGGTCATTGCCCACAAGCAGAACCACCTCTTCATAATCGTGTGAGTGAAAAGGTATTGGCGGGTTCAAACCCGGCATACCAGGTATCCAGCCAAAGTCCACATAAAGTTTGCTTTCAGGTATAAGGGCGCTGCTCATATATATCTGGGCAGGGCTCTCCATTGCCTCTGTCACATCAGTCCCCTGCAATATAAGGGGCTTTCTTACCACATATCTTTCATAATCCAGATCATCGTTTTTTATAGGAGATTTCACCGTCTGCCCTGGGTCAATCCATGCCCTGTCATTCTTTTGAGGACCCATGATGATTGATATCTCAAGATGGGGTTTTGAAAAGGATTTCCATATAGCAGGGCCATGTTTTACCCCCTTTTTGATATATATGGCAGTTGTCGTATCAAATTTTATGGGCTGCCCGCCAAGGTAATAGCATATCTCTGCGCCAAGCTCTTCAAGGTTGAATGGGTCACTCCCCACAAAAAAGATCACCCTGTCATAATCAAGCACATGCTCCTTAACATGGGGGTTTGGTACAGGCATGCCCTTTATCCAGCTTATATCAATATATTTGTTGCACCCCTGCACAAGGTCATTGCTCATATATGTCATCACAGGGGCGCATCTACCCTTTACACCCTTTCCCACCTCTCTTAACGGGTCTGTTACCATATATTTCGCATAACTGTTTAAGGTCATTTTTCATCCTATGCTTTTATATTCTTCTGATGACCGCCCGGGTCAGACTGGGCAAGCACGCCAGCATCGAAAATAACAGCCATCTCTATATGTGGCCTTGTATAGCTCTTCCACTTAAGCGGGCCGTGGCTTATATTTTTGGGCGCATAGAGGGCGCATGTCCTTTTCAGTAAAAGGGGCCTTTTATCAAGATATATCTCTATCTCCGCACCCAGGCTTTCAGGGTTGTCAGGGTCTCCACCTATGTGAAATACCAGCTCATTTGAATCATCATGGACATGCTCAAAGATATGCGGGTCAGGGTCAGGCATGCCCCATATCCAGCTGAATTCAAGGTATGTGTTTGCACCCGGAACAAGATTATTACTCATAAAGGTCATGGATGGGTGCATCCTGTTTTTTGTAGGGGTAGGCGCAACAACCTCATATGCAGGTTTTCTTACCAGATACTTCTCCGGATCAGATATGTGCCTTAAATTACCAGCCTTATCTGCAGCTCTCTCCCCATTGCGGTTTCCTCTATTGATAAGTATGGTCATCTCCATATGAGGGGCCTCATAATCTTTCCAGATGGCTGGCCCGTGACTCACCCCCTCGGGTATAAATATGGCGCTCGAACGGCTGAACCTTAAAGGCGCTCTATCAAGCATGAACTCTATCTCTGCACCCAGGCTTTCCGGCTCTTTATAATCATTGCCCCAGAACAATACTATCTTGTTACAGTCACTAACCAGAGCCTTGCCAGACAGATCAGGCTCTGGCATCCCCTTTATCCACCTGAGCTGGGCATAATAATTTAAGCCGGGTATAAGGGCATCACTTGCATAGGTGTGTATCTCCCCCTGGTTTTTACCCTTAAGCCTGTTTTTTATAGGTTTCTCTATCAGATACCCTGATATATCATCAATTCGCATCTTCTCTTCCTCCTGACTTCTGATCTCTGACTTCTGCCCTCTATACTCTTTTCTCTTTACTCTTTTCTATTCTCTTCCCTCTTAACCCTTTATCTCCTGCGTATGGCTCTTTCCTGTGCCCGCGGTGTAGTGAAAGATCGGCCTGTCCACCCTCCTGATGATCAGCGGGCAGTGTTTTAGCCCCTTTGGGATAAAGAGCATAACGCTTTTTGTAAAGATATGCTGTTCATCATCATACCAGAACTCTATCTCACCATTAAGCTCATCAGGGTTATTAAAGTCGCTCCCGAAAAAGGTGATCACCTCATCAAACTCATGGGTATGTGGCCTCTCAACAGAGCCCTCATCGCCCTTCCATATCCATACCGCCTCAGTATAGAATGCGCCGGGGACAATATGGTCATCCATCCATGCAATCCTCTTTGCGTTTTCAGGCGGGATATCCTGGGGCTTCCCTGTGTATGACATTCTTTTCATCTCAGGTGTTATACCCTGGACTATATATTTTCTGTATTTCGTACCATCCATTTTTCTCCCCTTTTAAATACTCTGGTGGGGTATAAAACCCCACCCTACGTCCCAAAAGGTTTTTGTAGGGTGGCATTTTATATGCCACCTGGATATTTTGTTAGACCCAAATGGTTCCTTCGCATGTGAAACCTGATATGGGTAAATACTTTTATACTATTAATTCCCGGTCATCAACCCTGGCAGCCAAAGGCTCAATTGTGGAAATAACACTGTCACTGCCAGAAACAGTAAGAGTACAAATAAAAATGGCAATACCCCCTTGATAAGCTCAATACTGGAGATATCAAAATTCTTTTTTACCAGAAAAAAATTGATGCCCATAGGCGGGGTGATAAGGGCTATCTCCATATTGATTACAAACAACACCCCGAACCAGACAGGGTCAAAACCAAGCCCTGTAATTACAGGCACAAAGATAGGGACAGTCAGCATCATGATGGTTATGCCGTCTATTATGCACCCCAGAAATAACAAAAACACCATAATAGCGACAATCACTGCCACCGGTGAAAGATTCAGCGCTGCTATAACTTCAGTCAATTTTTGGGCAACCGATGAACTCCCGAACACATAGGTAAAAAATGATGAGCCCACGAGTATAATCAGTATGGTCGCATTGAGTACTGCTGTCTGCATTATTGCCCTGTAAAGCCCTTTTATCCTCAGATTATAAAATATAGCCGCAATGACAAGCACTATAAAGCAGCCCACACCACCAGCCTCTGTAGGGGTGGCAATGCCGAAATAGATGGAGCCCAGGATACCGAACATGACAAGAACAATGGGCCATACATTTCTGAGCGAACCAAACCTCTCCTGCCAGCTAATCCTGCCTGCTGCCCTTCCAAGTTCAGGCATCCTGATACACATGACCACAGGGACAATAGAGAGCATTACTGCAAGAAGAATCCCAGGTATTACGCCTGCTATAAACAGATGACCCAGCGGCACATTGGCCAGAATTGCATATATGATCATCGTGGCGCTTGGCGGGATTAGTGGCCCGAGCACACCTCCGCAGGTAAGAGCCCCAAGTCCTATAGCCTTGTCATATGAATACCTTTTAAATTCAGGCACAGCAACATTTCCGACTGCAATTATGGTAGGCCCGCTTGCGCCAAGCGCTGCTGCCATGCCTGCCTCGCCCATAATGGCTGCGACAAACAGCCCGCCAGGTAGCCGTGAGAGCCAGTTCCTAGCTGCCCTGAACAGATCCTCGCCCATACGGGTCTCCGCAATCAGGAATGACATGAGGGTAAAAAGCGGGAGGGGCGTCCAGGTAAGGTTATAAAGGAGCTGAAAGGTTGTCCAGCCTGCCTTCTCCAGGGCAAAGCTGCCAAATGCAAAATAGCCTACTACTATTGAGCTGAACCCGAGTGCATATGCAATGGGCACGCCGATCAGGAGCAGAAAGAGCATCAGACATGCACAAATGATGGAGGCGGTATTGTAATCCAATTTATCTCCAGCCCGAACTAATAGATCTTAATCAGTCAAATATTACATACATCGTTATACTAACCACGGAGGACACGGAGAGCACAGAGATAATAATCAAAATCTCCGTGTGCTCTGTGTTCTCTGTGGTGAAAATACAGGCTGTCTTGTTTACATCTTATGCCCATGAATATATATAAACCCTCTTGTTATCTTTAAGAGAAGCACAGCACAGAGCAGGCCATACCCCAGAGGTATGATAATTTTAATAGGGAAAAGGGGAACTGCCCATATGGACATGCTTCTTTCACCTATCTCAAGGGAATAGAGGGCCACCTTTAAACCTTCATATGTGAGGACTGAGCAGAACACTAGCCCTGAAAGCGGGCCTATGATATTTAACAGGAGCAGCCTTAGCCTTTCAGGAAGGAGAACAATAAAGAAATCCACCCTCAGGTGGCCGTCCAGCTTTTCAAGATGGGCTACGGCAAGCACAAATGTCCATAATAAAAAGATTGTGCTCAATTCATATGAGTAGGGTTCAGGGCTTTTAAAAAGATATCTTCTTAAAACCCCGTATGTTGCTGTAAAGGCCATAAGAAGGATCATTATCCCGCTCAAAACCGCAAAGAGATTACTTGCCCTGTCAAGTATTCGGTCTATCTTTTGCAGTGTGCCCCCTGACATATCCCCTCTACTCATTCATTATTGTTTTTATGCGGTACGGGTATTGGCTGTTAACATCATCGGCGATCTCTTTTACCTTTTTCCCGAATTCACCCATGCTCTCAAGCTGCTGTTTCTGGTATGGCAAAAGCTTATTGCGCCATTTTTCCCGCTCCTCTGCTGAAATAATATGGATACGCTTTTTTGCCTTTATAAAGGTATCCAGATCCTCTTTTTCATATTGTTTGAGTTTTTTCTCCATCCAGGCGCAGGCATTAGATGTCTCTTCAATTAGTATCTGCTGGACATCAGACGGCATTCCCTTCCAAACATCAAGGTTAATGGAGTAGCCGTTCCATGCGGCAGCGCCAAAAAAATAGGTGATATCAGAGGTTACATCAAGGAGCCCGTTTTCTATGCTGCCGTGTGTGCCGTTTGCTGTTCCGTCTATTACCCCCTTCTGGAGGCTGGTGTAAAGGTCTGTCCACATGACTGTAACAGGCGATCCGCCAAGCCCCTGTATCATCCTTGCCATGGCAGGGCTTATGGCGCCTATCATTTTCCCGTTCCAGTCGCTGAGTTTTGTGACCGGTTTACGGGTCATAAGCTCAATGCCGCTGAAGTGTATAAGTCCAAGGGCCTTTGCATTGAACCTCTCCTGGAGTATTTTATCATGCAGGGGCAAGAGCCTTTTTGCCGCAGCATTACCTGCCTCAAAATTATTAAAAAGGAATGGCGTCTCAATGAGTGACAGCCTCGGGTCTGCGCCCGCATAGATGCCCCATGCCACATCGGCCATCTCTATGGCGCCTACGCGAACAGCATCAAAGTATTCGGGGATACGGGCAAGGGATTCACCCGGGAAGACCTGTATCCTGTACTGGCCATTTACGCGCGCATTAAATCTTTTAGCCAGCTCTTCATCCTTGACTGTAAGTGGGTCACCGGCTGCTGCCGGAACAACCAGTCTTATCACCTTTGTCTTACCGGCCTCTGCACAGGGAAGGAAAAAGGCCGAATCAATCAAAATCATCAGGAAGATAAAAAACAAGAAGCGGGACAGGAGGTGTTTACTGGTCATAACTTACTCCCTGGAAAAGAATAATAAAAAATAATCATACCGGATCAACAGATTGTCCTGTTGGGTACTTTACCGAGTGTTCGGTTTTCTTATCTGACAGATTTTTTTATGTCAACTCTTTTCTAGGGATACGAACAGAGCAAAGAACATGAAAGCCTTGACAAGACCTTGTGTGAGATCATAAATTGATACCTCTGACAATAACTGGCTATAATAAATTAGACGCCGGTGTATCAAATCCAACCTTATATAATGGGGGCTAAAATGAGTATTGAGGAATATACCAAATTCGCAAATGAAAATCCTATGTGTTATCTGGCAACCGTTGAGGGTGACCAGCCAAGGGTGAGGGCAGTGGGCATGTGGTATGCAGATGAAACAGGTTTCTGGTTTCAGGCCCAGACTGTAAAGGCGCTCTATAAACAGATCCAGAAAAACCCAAAGGTAGAGGTCTATTTCACAACACCGAAATTCAGCAAGGTGATGAGGGTCTCAGGTAAGATGAAGATCATTGAGGACATGGAGATAAAGAAGAAATGCATAGCCGAAAGGCCCTTTTTGAAGACAATGGGCATCACAGAGCCAGATAACCCGCTTCTTGCAGTGTTTCATCTCTACACCGGTGAGGCATACTTCTGGACAATGGCCGACAGCATGAAAGAGGCATCTATACCAAGGGCAAAGTTCTAGACATTTTGAAAACAGGGCATAGCTTTTTTCTTTTTACGCT
>CAYWRH010000081.1:0-18715 GCA_964460435.1 uncultured Desulfatiglans sp. | reverse complement strand
GATTGAAAAAAAATGTTTGTGCAGGTAAAAGTCTATCCGTCTTTATTTTTCTTCACAGGATGAACAATGGGCAAAAGAATGGATGTAATCAATGAATTTTTTGAATGCAAAGAGTGTGGCGGCAGGGATTTTCTCAGGATCTATCACTTCTCACTTCGTTTTCACAGTGTCAACTTTTCAGACTCCCTGGTGTATGACCGTCTGGTCGATGAGGTCTACCAGTGTAACAATTGTAAAAAAACATACAGCATGGATGAGATTGATGAGGTGCTGGAAGCGATAAAGGCAAGACATAAAAATACAGGTCTGGAATAGTAATAAAACGGGGTTCTTTCTAGCAAGTGAACCCCGCCCTCAGTAAAATATCTTCACAGATACAGAGCCGGGTTATTTCTCAGTGCCCTTGTAATAGAACTGGAATTTATATTTACCTATCTCTATATTGTCAAACTCGTTCAGTTGAAGGCTCTCTTTAATGACCTTCCCGTTTACCTTGAGCTTGCCTTCCATTGCTGTAATTACATACCCTGATGGCCTTTTGCTTATGGTGGCAGCGGTTGCAGGCATGAATAAACCTGAAAGCTTTATTTCAGATGTATCTGCCTTTCCTATCTTTGTGAGTTTTTTGCTCAGCTCGATTTCGCCCATATCGGAATGGCCAATAAAACTGATCATGCCTGTTTTCTGTGTTGAAGCCGCAGCAACCTGAACACCCGGTTGTTTGGCAAGAAGCTCCTTCTGCTTTGCAGTATCAAGCATCATTGTTTTATCCATGTCTATCTTGCTTTCAGGTGCGGCTACCTTGACCGACTTGCCCTCACCTACAAACAGGATACGATGCTTGCCTATAATGATATTATCTCCGTGTACAAGCTTATGGGATACCACCTTTTTGTCATTTACAAAGGTTCCGTTTGTACTCTGAAGGTCAGTAAGGATATACTCTTTGCCAACAGCATCTATTCTGGCATGATACCCTGAAACAGCTAGATTATCCACTGTAATTACATTGCCTTCATTACGACCTATTGTGATGCTCTCCTTCATTAATGGATATTCTTTAACTGCCTGATTATTAAACATCAAGATAAGTCTGGCCATGATTATCTCCCTCAATATGAATTGTTATATATTATTCTTATTTTAATATAAATAGCAATAGTTATTATTTAAATGGAATCAATTTTTTACCCACCTTATGCACTCCAACAGCAATATCAGAAAGAATACTTGAGATCCTGCTGGAAAGAGTGCCCCTGGATTTTATGAGATCTGAAATAAAAATCGATACAATAGTCGTATTGTCATGTGCGCCCCTGTCAAGCACTGTCCGGATAAAATCCCTGCATAACTCTTCAGGGTCATTTGCATCTTCCATCATTTTCCTGATCTCTTCATCGTTTACCAGGTCTGTTAATCCGTCAGAACAGATAATAAAACGGTCACTGCCTGACGGGTCTATCTCATAAATCTCCGGCTCAACAGTTTCAGATGACCCCAAGTTTCTGGTCAGGATATGTTTCATGGAAGAGTTGGCTGCCTCTTCCTCCGTCATCATTCCAAGGGCAACCTGCTCAGCAACAATGGTGTGATCTGTTGAAAGCATTTCAAGTTCACCGTCCCTTAACATATATATACGGCTGTCACCCACATTAGCGGCTATAATCATGGATGGAGTAACAAGAAGGGTGACGACCGTCGTTCCCATGCCCTGATACTGTTTTTTCTCGTATGCCAGCTCGTAAACGACCCTGTTCGCAAGACGTATCCCCCCTAAGACATAATTGCCTTCCCTTGAAAGCGAATCATCAGCCCCGCCGTAAATTTCATCTGCGCTGGCATTCTCCTCCAGCCATCTTTTGTAACTCCTGTTTATTATATCGACAGAAATATGGCTGGCGATCTCTCCTGCAAGGTGTCCTCCCATACCATCCGCAACAATGTACAGGCCAAGAGAGTCATCAACAGAAAAAGAATCTTCATTGCCTTCTCTTTTAAGACCTACATCGGTTATGCCTGATGACTTTATCAGCAAATTTTTAAAACCCCGAAGCCAGTTATATATATTTTCAGGCCCTGAATTCTGTTATCCCTGAAACCAGACAGAGGAAGAGCTTGTGACCCATGCATCATCCGGCAGCCATTTTTATGCCTGCGTTTATTCATCATTATCCTGCCCCTCCTTTTTCAATTTCAATTGATCCATCTTTTCACCCAGTAACCGAAGAACACGCGCAAATTCACCTGCTGTTCTGAACCTTTTTGCAGGATTCTTTGCCAGGGCCCTGTCCAGTATCTGCTCACAGGCCCTGGGTATCTTCTGATTATATTCCCTTGGCGATGTGTGCTGCACCTGGGTTATCTGATAAAGAAGACCGCTCAGGTTGTCTCCATGAAAAGGCAACTCGCCTGTAATGAGCTGATAAAATAGAACACCAAGAGAGAAGATATCAGATTTGGAGTCGATTTTCTGACCCATAATCTGTTCAGGGGACATATAGTTGGGTGTCCCGAGTATGACCCCGGTCTTTGTCTTTGACGAGGATATAGCCTTTGCAATTCCAAAGTCAGTAACCTTTACCTGACCGTTCTTTAGAAGCATTACATTTGCAGGTTTGATATCCCTGTGTATAACGCCCTCATTGTGCGCAAAATCAAGGGCCTCCGCAATCTGTGCCACAACATTGACGGCTGTTCGTATGGGGAGCAGATTATCTCTTTTAATGTACTTATCGAGGTCTTCTCCTTCAAGATATTCCATTGCCATATAGGTCAGGTCGCCGTCATCCCCGACATCATGAATCGTAACAATAGCCGGGTGTGACAATTTACCAGCTATCTCCGCCTCCATGAAAAACCTTTCCTTTATCTCCTTTATTACATCCTCCTCAAATTCATCCGAGAAGCGTATGGTTTTTATAGCCACAAGGCGGTTTATTTTCGGGTCCTGAGCCTTGTAGACAAGGCCCATTGACCCTTTTCCTATCTGGCCGATTATCTTGTATCTGCCAACCATGGTGCGGGCATTTACGCTTGAATCGCTGAGCACACTTGACGGCTCTTTTATCCCCCTGTAACTCCCCATTGTTGAGGCATAATCAGATGCCCTGAGCATAGGAATCCTGTCATCAAGGTCCCTGAAGCCACCGCCCTTGTTGATATAGGTATAGAGCTCTATGGCCTTTACAGGCATATTTTTCTTTTCATATTCAAGCCCGAGGTTGTAGATCAGGTCCTTTGTCTCCTTGTCAAGGGGAAGCGACCTGAATTCCTCATATGCCTCATCAAGTTCACCCTGGCTCTGGAGATTAAGCCCCAGAATCCTGCTTGTCTCATAGGATCTTACCTTTACTGACTTGGCGGGATCATATTGTACTGCAAGGAATAGAGAGAGTATCACTGTTCCAAAAATCATGTTGCCGCTCTTTACCCATACTCCGGCAAATAAAAAGAGTGCAAAGACTGCAAGCGCCATAACAAGTATAATGGCAATGCATGAGATGATCCTTGCAAGATGCCCCTTTGATGAGGCAATGCGGATATATAGAAATGTGAACAACGCAAAGAAAAGTATCTCAATATAAACAAGGTATAGAGGCCTGGATGCTACTCGGCCATTCATCATATCCAGGAACAGGTTTGATATCAGGGCTGTGCCCTTCAAGGCAAGCTTAGAGCTTTCAATACCTGAGCCAGCCACCTCGATTATAAAAACCTTGTCCTTTATATCAGGCGCCTTCCCCTTGTTATCAATAAATTTTTCATAATCGATGATACTGTATCTTTCAGATTCAACATTGTATGGTGGGGAATATATCCTTCCATTTATAAGCGGTATAACATGATCTTTGATCACTATTTTTGATTCATCCGCCTTTACCTGCGCAGGTTTCAGGCCGTGATATAATATTGCCATCCGCAGGGCAATGCCAGGCACAAGCGCCCCCTTATACAGGGCATAAACAGGAAATGATATGTCATCCTGAACAGCATTGCCATATTTGTCAAAATATCCCGCTTCTGTCCTGACTGCCATCTGCATACGGTTAAAAGATTCAAGACTGTCAACAGTTATAGAGGCAAGAAAGGCGCTATCCATTTCTGATGCATCAAGGAAATCAGGGTTTTTCGTTGGTATGCCTGCCGGTATATCGGAAAAATGCATTATAACAGGGCCTTTAAGGGCTGATAAACCGGGTAACAGACCCTCTTTTGAAAGCGCCCCTTCAAGCCTGTTAAGTGATTGAAGGGCAAAATCCCTGAACTCGGCGGGCCTTTTTTCAGGCGGGAACCCTTTTACCTCAACAGCAAAGGCCCTCAGAGCTTCAATGGCTTGAACCGGTTCATCTGGTTTCGGGAGAGATGTAAAGGCAATAACCCTTGCCCCCCCCTTTATAAGGGAGTCGACCAATTTGATGCAGGTCTGGCTTAAGGAATCTCCTTTGCTACCCTGTTTGTCAAAACCTTTTGTATCAAGGCGGACAATAACCAGATCTTCACTTTTAAAAGAGCCGTTCCCCCTTATTAACCCTGAACCGGCCCTGTATAAAAACCTGTCCACATGATCAATAAGAGGCCAGTTAAAAAAGGTCAGAATAACAAAAAGCAGAAGGATAAATATGCCTGTTAAATAACCCGGCTTTGTCTTATTAATTGCCATATCAAATTCAAATAAAGGTTATTATTCTTGAGTTAGCCTTATTAATTTTCAATTACTTAAAAGATGTATCAAAACAACAAGTTATTGTCAAAAAAAAACATTTTAAAATTAAGAAGATCAGAGGAATCCCTAGATATTTAAACCCTCTCTTATGCAATCCTTTATTGTTCCAAGAAGCGTCTTCTTATATGCCTTCTCACACTTGCTCAAATGGGGCAGCGCCTTGCTCAGATCATATGCCAGCTCCCTGCATGACTCGTACCTCTCTTCAACATTTTTGGCTGTTGCCTTTCTAATGATTGGCTCAAAAATCGCCTGGACTGGCGGTGACTGTGTAGATAAGGGCGCAGGTTTTTCATTAATCACCTTATACAGGGTGGTATAGGGATTTTCCCCTTCAAAGGCCTTTCTGCCTTCAATCAGTTCATAGAGAACGCACCCCAGTGAAAAGATATCGCTTGCCTTTGTGGCAGCAAAGCCTTTAAGCTGCTCAGGTGACATATAACTTGGCGTGCCCCAGAACCCCATTGGCTGGGTTCCATCTACCATAAGTGAGAGCCCCAAATCGGTAATCTTCGGGATTCCCTGCTTGTCCAGGATAATATTTGAAGGCTTTATGTCCCTGTGAATAACGCCGTTATCATGGGCAAAATGTATCCCCTTGCATATATCTATCATCACCTCGCTTACCCTTGTTAACGGCAGCAAATTTTTTATGTCACAGAACACATCAAGTGTATCGCCCTCTATATATTCCATTATAATATAGGAAAACTCAGGGCCCGAGTTTGAATCATAGATAGCGACAATATTGTCATGTGTAAGTTTTCCTACAAGCCTTGCCTCCGATACAAACCGGTCTACCCCTTTATTTGAAACCTTTACAGCAACATATCTCTTTTCAACCCTATCCCATGCCTTGTAAACAAGCCCTGTGGCACCTCGGCCCAGTATCTTGTTAAATTTGTACCTGTCATCGCCTGTCGGATTAAGGCAGATCTCATCAGAATTTTTAATGACCATCTTTTTAAAAAGGTCAAATACTGTTCTATTATGTTCTTCAAAATCATTGCCGTTCAGATAGGCCATTTCAACTCCGGTATAGAAAATTCTTTATATTATTTATCTCTTTTTCAGATATGTAATAGTTCATATATAAAAAATATCCTATGATGGTTTTCTTTTTATCCTGAATATTAAAGTCGCATTTTTCAATTTCTGGAATTTTTCCGCCTTTGATTTCAGCGACTTTAGAAGTTTCACCAGAGACTGATAATCCTGGAATCTGTTATCCGGTTCTTTGGCCATCATCTTTTCAATAACCTTTCCGAGTGCGGTTGATATGGCAGGATTTTTCTTTCTTAAAGGCGTAAGCTCCTCATTCAGGTGTTTAAGAAGCACCTCCTCTGCCGAATCACCCTCAAATGGGGCAAACCCTGTAAAGGCATGATAAAAAGATGCGCCCAGTGAATATATATCACTCCTGTGATCCATGGGGAGTCCCTGGATAGCCTCAGGTGATATGTAGAATGGAGAACCTACAATACCCTCCTTATTTTTCTCACCCACATCAGCGGTTATTGCAACACCAAAATCAACCAGTTTCACAACATCCTGTTTGTTTATCATTATATTGGCAGGTTTTAAATCCCTGTGAATGATATTTTTCTGGCTCACCAGATCAAGGGCCTCACAGATTGTTATCAAATAATCAAGGCCCTTTATTGAATAGAGTTTATCCCCTTTTTTTATCAACTCTGCAAGAGAAGCGCCTTCAATAAATTCCATGGCAAAGTAGAGGATCTGGTTCTCGTTGCCAATATGGTATATTGAAGCTATGTTCGGGTGATCAAGCTGAGAAATAAACCTCGCCTCTTTAATAAACATCTCCCTGAATTTTTCCTGAGCAGCAAGTTCAAAGGATATTACCTTGAGCGCTACAGTCCTCTCCAGCGCAATGTCCCAGCCTTTAAAAACGCCGCCCATAGCGCCGGCTCCTATAAATGAAACAACCTTATAGTTATTGAGCTGCTTGCCAATAAGACTCTGGTAAAACCTCTTTTCCAGAGATGCGCCCTTATCTTTTTCCGCATTCTCCGCTTCATCTGAATCATCACCGCCGCGGGTAATAAATAGTGTACGTTCAGCATTTTTTATAGCCTGGGGCGCTTCCTGGACCTTTTGCGGCATAACCGGCGGGTTTCCCTTCTGTAAATGGGACTTGATATATTTAAGATAATCAATCCATTCAGCGCTTTTTTCTATCTCTACACCTATTCCGGCATCTTCAGATACATTGAGATTTTTAAAAGTGATGTGTTTTATGCTGCCCTTAACAACCGAGATGCCAGATGGCAACGAGATTCTGAGATATAGCTCAACCCCGGCCTTGCCAAGCATTGAGGTCTTAATAAACATCCCTTTGGCGCTAATATTTTTGATCTGGCCAGGTATCCACAGTATGCCATTCCTTGATATCTCTATTTTCAGGATACGAAGAAGGGCTGCCCTTTTGGCCTCACGTCTCTCCTCATCATTATTCGTAATTTTAACCATCTGAGTGGCGCTGTAGTCAATTTCCGGTTCAGGCTGGGGGGTGCTTTCAACATTATCCTTTTCAGGCGGAGGGCATATCTCGCCAATCCGTGCAGCCATATCCTTAGGCTCCATTGGATATACAATAAAATCTGTCGCCCCGTCCTTAAAGGCCCTTTTTGCACTTCCCTGATCATGCAGCGGAACACAGAAAATAAATGGAATTTTATCCCTTAACGGGTCATTTTTAAGAAAATGCAGAAGGTCATAACCGCTTACATCGCTTAATTTATTGTCACACAAAATAAGCTCTATAACATCAGATGAAAGGGAAGATAACACTCCCCGCATATCCATTGCTGTTGATACATTATACCCGTAGTTGAAGAGAGAATCAGAGACTTCCTTCAAGAATTTCTCATCTCTATTTATAAAGAGTATTTTTTTCTTATTGTTCATCACTGTATGGATTTAACCCCTAAAATGAACTCTGTGCGCATCAAAATTCCAATCAGGACCTTTGGTCATAATATAAATCAGTTTCCATTCACCTTTCCATTCGGGTCTGGCTTCAGACATATCTGAACAGCGAAATACTGGGAACCTGCTCTGAAAATGAGCACCGCAATTGGCATTTTGTCTGAGTGACCAAGCTGGTGGCCACTGCCAACTATTACCGATGGGAGTGATATCTCAAAATGATAGGGCTGACCGACAAAATCCCTTTTTGTTGAGCCGCCAATCATATTAACAATCTCAGCCACGCCATCGTGGATAAATTCAGCATTTATCTTATCTTCATCCGTGCCCATCATTCTGGCGATTATCGTCTGGGCAAGGGGCCAGTAAAATGTTATACCCAGTATGCCCTCTGCCCCGCCAGTCAGGGCTATCAGGCCGGAGACATCGCCAAATATCTTGAAATCATTATCAAAATAGACCTCTTCAAAAGATACATCCAGCGAGGCAACTGTTTTAAGCACCGTGCATGTATTTTTAACAAATGAATTGATATATTCTGTTTCCTCCTTTAATGGCTGCCGGTTAGGAATAAGGTGGCCACTTAAAATCTGTCTTATTGCTGCCGGGGGGTCCTGTAAAGATATTACCTCAGTTGCTCCGGCAGTAATAAATGATTCTATTGAGCCTTTATTTTCAATAGTCCTGAAGACAATAATCGGGATATTTCTGAAATGACAGGCATATCTTAATTTACGTATCTGTTTTAACAGCTCGGGTTTTTCATTTCCCTCCTGTAATATGATCATCCTGTAGTCCTTTAGTTCCCTTATATTATTAAAAGGGAGGCTCTCCATGGTTATGGTATCGCCAAGTAGATTATTCAAAATATTTATGATCGGGGGACTGCAATCAATAGCAATTATTCTGTTTGACATTTATTAATCTCCATCATTTCAGATCCTGTTAAAGATCCTTGAATAGGTGATTTGAATCATGCAAGAGGCATATCACCTGATTTCAAAGATCAGATAGAACTATTTATGAACTTGATAAGTTCTTCGTTTGTAAAGGGTTTAGATAGATATCCTTTTGCCCCGGCCTCCCTTGCAAGCTTCACCTTGTCATCTTCAGCCTCTGTTGAGATCATCAATACCGGAATATCTTTATACTTTTCATCTTTTTTCAATAATTTCAAGCAGTCCAGCCCGGTCATACCCGGCATATTCCAGTCCATGAAAATAGCGCCTATCTTGCCATCATGAATTTTAAGCTGTTCAAATACCTCCTGCCCGCTGCCTGCCTGGATTACCTCTGTGCCCATTGGCCGCATGGCATTCTGTATTATATTCCTCATAACCTTTGAATCGTCTGCTACAATTACTTTCATACAATATCCTCATAATATTTAGGTTTTTAGACCTGCGATTTCAGTATAAAAAACTAAGAAAAATATTTTGTAACTACCATATATCGACACACAGCAGTAATTTCTTAAATATCCTGCCTATTTTTCCTTAAAATTACAAAACTTCTGATTATTGGTGTTATAAAAGATATATTTATGCCAGATACAAAGCACAAAACAGAAAGGATCAGTCTAACTAAAGGCGAAACCAGAACCCTTTGTTTACTGGTTGTGGCTATTTTTGTTTTCATATTTCCGGGTCAGAACAGGCTTATATTACAGGGTCAGGAGTATAAATTACACTTATGACAGCACATAAATTCGTCTTGACACATTATCTCTCGTGTCATAATAATAAATTTAGTAACATTAGGAGATAATAGTGTCAGGATTAATACGATTCGGAATTTCCCTTGACAAGGATCTTTCACAAAAATTTGATGAACGCATCAGGCGCAAATCATATACTAACCGCTCCGAGGCAATCCGTGACCTTATCAGGCAGGACCTGGTCGAGCAGGAATGGAGGCAGGGCACTGAAATTGCCGGAGCAATCACGCTTATTTACAACCACCACAAAAGAGAACTCCTGAATAAAATTACTGACATTCAGCATGATTTCCAGACCTTGATCATCTCGTCTCAGCATATACATCTTGATCATCACAACTGTCTGGAAATTATCGCCATTAAAGGCAACCCTTTTGAGGCTGAAAGGCTGGCCGCCACATTAAAGGCTGTTAAAGGGGTAAAACACAGCACCCTGAGCATGTCAACGACAGGCAAGGCATTAACTTAAACCTGTAATATTTTTTTACCTGTTGGTAACACGATTTAAATATTTGTATTACAATTTAATTATCAGAATGAAAGGAGAAAGATTTTATGTTTGTTTTTAAAATTTGCAGGGCACCAGGTCTCATGAAAAAATTTGCTTATGCTGTCACTCCATTACTGTTTCTGCTTTTTTGCAGCAATATAGCTGCAGGAGAAAACGAAACTGAATCTGTTCAATCCTTCCTGTCAGCCATTAAACTCAATGGCGGGATCAGCGCTGGTTACTTTTATTCATCCAACCCCGGAGCAGATGTTACTGATGATGAATTCCTGCTCTCTAATTTTCTGGTGGAATTATCTTCGGCCAATGAGGAGCTCCCTGTCGGTTTTACAGGTGCATTCGGCCAGACATCAACTCATTCTCTCTTGGGTACGCCGGAACAAAACGATGATTATGATATTGAATACGCATTCCTTACATTAAAACCGGTCAATGGAATTGGCCTGGAGATGGGTCTTCTACAACCCAATTCGGGTTTTGAAAATACCTATACATACAACAACAAAAATATCCTTCTGGGCGCCATCGCTTCCCAGCAGCCCTATAACGCCTATGGGGCAAGGGCTTCATATGATATCTCTTCTATATCGTTATGGGGCGGTTATTATAAGGATAGACTTGATGATGAGGAATATGATTCGCCTCACTATACATGGGAGATTGGCGTAAGCGGCTCATTAAATGACACAGATTTCAACATCTACAACTATTACATTAAAGGACAGAGAAACCTGGTGGGGGCTTCGGTTGAGCGAACCATAGGTAATATTGATCTTGCTTTCAATATCGATTACTGGAAATGGAGTAAGGATGTTGAGAATCTATATGAAAAGGATTCATCCATAGGGGCTGCGTTTTATATATGCCCCAATTTTGAAAAGTTTTCTATCCCGATTCGTCTTGAATATATTAAACAGGATAAAAGCCGGATTTACACTGAGAATCCTGATGCTCATGACATCTATTCAGCAACTGTAAGCCCGACCTGGCATTTTAGTGACAGCACATATATAAGGGCTGAAGCTGCATATATAAATGGTGACAGCGCCTTCGAGGACAAAACAGGAAACAGCAAGGATCAAAGGCTCAATTTAGCAGTGGAACTGGGATATATGTTTTAATTAGTGCCCATCCAAAAACTGTCGTTTTTGGATTCAAGCGGTCAGCCATCAGCGTTCAGCTTTCAGCAAAAGGCTTTCAAACCAAAGAGTTAGCTGACAACTGATCGCTGACTGCTGAAAGCCCCATCCAGAATTTGTCTCTTTCTGGATAGACACTAATTAAATATTTCAGATAGACAATAATTTATTGTATAAACCATCTTTTAAAAAGGAGAATTATTATGCATATGGCCGATGCCCTGATTTCTCCCGCTGTCGGCGGCGTTATGTGGGCTGTAACAGCAGGGTTAATCGTTTACAGTTCAAAGAGGGTAAAGGAGACAGCAGATGACCGAAAGATCCCCCTTATGGGTGTATTGGGGGCATTCATTTTTGCTGCCCAGATGATAAACTTTACAATACCCGCCACAGGGTCAAGCGGGCATCTGGGCGGAGGAATGATCTTGAGTATCCTCCTGGGCCCCTATGCCGCATTTCTCGTTATGGCATCTGTGCTGGTTGTTCAGGCCCTATTTTTCGGGGACGGCGGTCTTCTTGCACTTGGCTGCAATATCTTTAACCTCGGGTTCTGGCCCTGCTTTATTGTTTATCCCCTTGTCTATAAAAAGTTAATCAGCGACAACCCGACAAAAGGCAGGATCATGACAATCTCTCTCATAGCTGCCATTATAGGGCTGCAGCTTGGCGCCTTCAGCGTTGTGCTTGAGACCCTTTTTTCAGGCATATCGGAATTACCCTTTAAGACGTTTCTCTTTCTGATGCAGCCTATTCATCTGGCAATAGGAGTGGTAGAGGGAATTGTTACGGCTGCTGTTGTTATCTTTGTATGGAACTCAAGGCCTGAGATACTGGCCTCAGCATCCCGCTTAAAAGAGATTGGCGATGTCAGCACCAGAAAGGTTATCGCGGGTTTCATAGTAGCTGTCTTAATAGTAGGCGGTGCATTAAGCTGGTTTGCTTCGGTTAATCCTGACGGGCTCGAATGGGCCATGTTTAAGACCGCAGGGGTGGAAGAGCTGGAAAGTAAAGAGAGTATACATAAATCTCTCTCAAAGATTCAGGAAAAGACAGCCTTTTTACCTGATTATGGCTTTAAGGAAAGCGAAACCGCGCCTGAAGAGCCGGAGGCTGCCTCAGAACCTGCCTGGCCAGCAGTAGACCCCGGAACATCCGTTTCAGGGATAGTGGGCGGAGCAATGGTGCTCATCCTAAGCATTGTTATTGGATTTATTTTAAGGCGCCGCAAGGTCACACAAAGTGAATAGCATAGAAAAAAATTTTCGGAATATCCGTTACATGGATATGATGGCATCAGGAGAGAGTCTGCTCCACCGCCTGGACCCGCGGGCCAAATTAATCACTACCCTGTTTTTCATAGTGGCAGTAGTCTCATTTGACAGGTATACACTCATTGAATTTGTTCCGTTTTTTTTATACCCGATAGTGCTCATCTCTGCCGGAGGACTTCCGGCAGGGTATATTTTTAATAAAGTCTTGCTGGTATCACCTTTTGCCATACTGATAGGGATATTCAATCCCCTGATAGACAGGGAGATCATATCGCACATAGGCACAATAGCCATTTCAGGAGGATGGGTATCCTTTTTTTCTATCATTGTACGTTTCTTTCTGACAGCCTCCAGTGTGCTGATCCTGATATCGCTGACCGGTTTTAATAAAGTCTGCCGCGCATTGATCGGGCTTGGTGTTCCAAAGGTATTTGTAATTCAGCTGCTCTTCTTCTACAGATATATCTTTGTCCTGGTAGATGAGGCAGAAAAAATGGAGATGGCAAGGTCGCTCAGGGCCGCTAATGGTAAATCCAGACCATTAAGGGTATTTGTATCCATAATAGGGCATCTCCTGTTACGCAGCTACGATCGCGCTGAACGAATTTATCTTGCCATGCAATGCAGGGGGTTTGACGGTAATATACCTTTGACCGGGGCCTTTAAGCTGAGCTTAAAAGAGGTTGCATTCACAGCCGGCTGGTCTATCCTATTTATGCTTTTTCGTTTTGACAATATCACAGTCAGGCTGGGAAGGTTTGCTACGGAGGTAATAAAATGAGCCATCATATTGTTGAGGCCGCTGACCTGCATTATATCTATCCTGATGGCACTGTCGGGCTGAATGGTGTATCCTTTCGCATTACACACGGCGAGTCTGTTGCCCTGGTTGGTGAAAATGGCGCGGGCAAATCCACACTTTTACTGGCTATGAACGGTTACCTGATTGCCTCTAATGGGAAAATGAGGGTGGGCGATGTAATAGTCTCTCCGGCAAGCCTCAAAACTGTAAGGCGCGCCATTGGTATGGTATTTCAGAATTCCGATGACCAGCTCTTTATGCCCACAGTCTTTGAGGATGTGGCCTTTGGGCCAATAAATATGGGGATAGAGGGTGATGAACTGGAGAGAAAGGTCATGGAGGCGCTTGATACTGTGGGGGCAACCCACCTTAGGAGCCGTCCGCCCTACAGACTTTCCCAGGGCGAAAAAAAGGCTGTATCCATAGCAGGCATACTGGCAATGTCTCCGGATATACTTATAATGGACGAGCCGACATCAAGCCTTGATCCCATGTCACGCAGACGGCTTATCGATCTCCTTAAAACCTTTAGGCATACAAAGATTATCGCTACCCATGACCTTGATATGGCAATGGAACTCTGTGAACGCACTATTATGCTGCATCAGGGCAGGGTGACAGCAGATGGGGAAACATTAAAACTCCTTCAGGACGAAGAACTTCTGCGCGTAAGCAGACTTGAAAAACCTCTAAGGATGCAGGGTTGCCCTGTATGCGGCACACAAAAAGTACCTCTATGAAATGATCGGGCATGGTTTATCACCTTTTTATCCAAATGGTAAAATTTCAAAAGGTTACAGGATTATCAAAATCCAAACTCATGTGGTGTGAGAGCGTCAAGCAACATAGGAGCACAGCCGCCTGTGACCTATATTTTATTTAGTTTTATTTCATCTATTTCTAAAATAAGGTTAGCCAGCATACCCCCTTGACTCGCAAACCCTACAACAACCTTATCTGCCAGCTTAATCATTAACCTGTTTCTTTTATCAGCAGTTTTTTTAGTTACATATTCAATTTCTTTTTCAAATGGGGTAACAATTAATAAGCGGCCTTTATCAATTTCTTTTCTTAATTCAGGCTCAATTCTCTTTTTCATCCCGCGGGCCAAGGCCATGATCAAAGGCTGTGTGCCTGCCAGCAGATAATGAAAAACATCCTTTTCTATTTGCGAATGAAATCCGCTTATAACACATGTGCCCTTGTCACGTTGTTCTATTGCCCAGTCATAACACTTTAATACAATGGAAGCGGGAATATCTCTGCTGCACAGGAATGCTGTTTTATGCAATTTAAGGATATCTCTATTTCCCAGTGATGCAACTATCATTTTTGCTGCATGAAAAGAAAAGGTATGGTTATTATGTTCAGACGATTCTTTCACCCGACTCGATTATCTCTTTAACATAAGGATTTGTCTCGTCAAAATCGGTCCGTGCAAATGAATGTGGTTCAATCCTGAGGTCTACATCCCATCTGAGTCCCATGAGCTTAACATCTTCGTCAAACCCTGATATTTCATCTTTATCCCAGAAGACAGCCAGATCAATGTCACTGTCGCTGTGAAAGGTGCCTTTTGAGTATGACCCGTAAAGGTATATACGCCATACGGGGACATGATTCTTTCTTAACTTTTCTATATACCTGTTAATCTTTTCATAAATCAGCTCTTTATCTTTTGCAGTAACCATGTTCTGAACTCCTTGAGCCTTGATATCTTGTCTTGAGTAAATTCTTTGGTCGCCTTTTTATAAAACCTGTTTTTAAAATCAGGGTAACGTGCACTGATATTACATGATGTCATTTCGTCCAGAAATATCTTTTGAGTGTCAGTCAGCTCCAGGAAGGATCTTTCAGCCAGTTTTAAAAGATCATGACTGAATGGAACATTATTATCCTTTTGTTTTACATAATGTGCCTTGAGAAGTTTTTCCAGCACCAGGTGCGCCACAAACAATGCCCAGACATAATGCCCATTATCAAATAAGCTTTCAACTACCCTGTAATCATTATCAGAGGAAGAGAGCCAGTGTTTTATAATTTCATCCTTTGTCATTAATCGCGCCCCTCAAGCAGGTAGGTTAATGATAAAATAAATATCCTGCCAAATCAATACTCACTTTCTATTTGCAATTTTATTGATTTACCCGATTGTCTGGAGTGCCTCAAAGAACAATTAACATTAAAATTCATGACAATCTCTCCATATCAGGTCATTGCGCCTGCGTTAAAAAACACTAGTGGTTAAAAAAGTTACCCGTCATAATCATTCTTCCTCTTCTCCCCCCAGCTCCTTTCCCATGCGGTATTTGATGTCATAATTGATTATAAAATCCAGGTCTTCATGGGTGAAGCGGTAGCACCAGTCGCGAATTGAGATTATTTTATATAGCCTCCATCTAATACCTTATTTATGTACTCTTTATCATTTTGGAAAAGGATATGATGTTCTTCAAAATCCTTTCGGGTAAGCTGTTTATCCCATAAGCCTATCTGCTCAAATGGTGTGACAGAGATAATAAATGATTCAAGGGTAACATCCCTATCTCCAATCTGTCTTTCCAGCTCTTTAATTTCCTTATAAAACTGCACCTTAGGTTCATTGAAACCAGCCTGAACCATGCGCATGCCATGGGGGTCTATAAAGGCAATCTGCTGCTTTTTATCCTGTACCAACCACATGATAAAATCCGGATAAAAGTTATATGCCTGAAAAAATCCCACACCATGTCCGCGTCCAAGATTGCGCAACAGATACATCTCCCTGTTTTCAAACTCCGCCCTGTTCGCATAGTAATATTCTCTCAGATCCTGCACAAATTTGCTTTCACCTTCATTCAAGGCTACCGGCATTAATTTGAGTTCACTGTCTTTGATATGTATAAGGGGTTTGTATAAATGCCTGTCAAAATTAAAGGAAAAAAGAGCGTTGAAAGACCAGTCTGAAAAGTTGCCGCTTTCTATCTGTCGCTTTAATTCGATCAATTTGCTGATAATATCTGAGCGTGATTTTTCCACCTGAAATAGATATTCATCAAAAAAATTACCTGCCTTGCCCTTTGCCTCAAGCTCAGCCTCCACCTCATCCAGATATTGGTACTCAAGCTTATCCTTTTCATAATCCATGCGTCTGGCATTATAAAAGCTGTCGCAATATTTTTTTAACAGGGCCGCGGCTATCTCCTGCCAAAGCCTTGTTTTATCGAAAGTGGTAAATTCCAGCTCCTCAGGCGGGATATAGAGCAGATACCAATCTGAACTACTCATCAAAACAGGAATAACCTCTTTTTCTATACTAAGATTATAGTAATTCCTCTCATTTTTATATTTCTGAAGTTCAAAATAGAGGGCATCATAATCAAGAAATGCGCACTGTGTCTGACCAAGTTCCGCTGTCTGTAGTAAGGCAGCAACCTGTGAACCTGCCCCCTTGCTTCTCATGGCTTCAATTCTGGGATACCAGTTAACCACCACCCGGCGTTTTTTAAGGTATTCATCAGGTTCACCAAGGACAGGCCGCGGGCCTTGTTTTTTAAAATTTACACCATCTTTTAATCGGGGATATTTGAGCTTTATTGTTCCAAAATTTCGCAGGCATGGGAGTTTGATCTCCTCATAATCATCCTTTCCCTTGACGCCTTCCTCTTCCAGATATTCCCTGAATTGCCTCATATAATCAGCGCGTATGCCAAATATATTAAGGGTCTCAACAATTTCTATACACTGCGGCTTATAGGGCGTCTGGGCATAGCGGCTGCGTTTAAGACACTCATGAAAACCCTTCAACCTTACCCCGCGGCCAAAAAGCTGTATAATCTCTGATCCTTCAGACCTGCCAACATTCATCAACCCCATGGTAGAGACACGCCAACTGTTCCACCCCTCTGTAAACTTCTTTGAACCTATCAGGATTTTTACGGGTGAATCCTTTCCGGCCAATGCGCTGAACAAAGAGTCTGAAAAATCCCGCTGACTCACATTAAACTTGTTCTCTTCACAAAGCTTTACCAGTTCACGATCATCACCTACATTAATTACTCCAAAATATTCGCCATCCCCCAGGCGCAGGCCGATTTCGCCCTGCACGCCTTTAAGGTTATCAATATGGATTTCCGCGCCGGCAACTTCACCATTAAATAATCTCTTTATAATGTCATCGTAGATAGCAGAGGCATTCATACCTGATGTTATCAGATAATCAAACCTGCCTGCAAACAGGTCATTACCCCTAGTGTCATTAAGCTGGCTCATACCATTGAGCAACCGGTTTATAAATTCTACTGCTTCAGCCCTGTTATTCAGAAACCGCTTTAAAAATAACAGGATATCAACCACATCGGAGACCTTTTCACCCCTTTCCGTGCGCACTGCATTAACCTTGCTGCCAACAAACACCCATAATGGCTCTTCCACATTAAATGGTATAAGTTCTCGTTTTTTGCCATCATATACCTTTAACTGCTGATAAAAGGCCAGGAGGCAGGCGCTGAGATAAAGGTGCCGCTGTTCTTCGTGTTGTTCCTCAGCGAGATTTAATATGGAATATTCCTTGCCGTAACCATCGCCATAAAAAAATTTATAGGAGTAATCAAACAATATGCACTTTGCATACTGCTGGATCATGTTTTTTCTTCCGGATGCCTTCATTGCCTGGCCGAAGGTTGCTGAATATTCAAATGAAAAACCCTCAGAGCAAAGGCGGTTTCTCTTATCCATCCATTCATCACCTCCGGCACCACGATGGCCTTCATCAACAAGGACAAGATTATTGCTCTCAAAGGCATCCACACTAACAGTCTTTTCTTTTCCTTCCTCTTTTAATTTATGGATATCTATAATGCTGATCTGCCCAGCATAAAGGCTGCCCGATTCTTTGCTGAAGATTTCCGCTGACATAGAAGAGAGACTGAACTCGGCATTATGCTGCTCTGATAGACCCTCATTTGGAGTAAGCAGGATTACGCGGTTTATTGCACCATGTTTCCCAGCCTTTGTAAGGTAATGCCGGTACTGAAGGATATTAATATGCATAATAAGGGTTTTTCCGGAACCGGTTGCCTGCCAGAATGCCACCTTGTTAAGTTCATCCATCGCATATAAAGGCAGCCTGTCAGAGGCATCTCGTTCCATATTGATTCTGGTTATCTGCTCATTCAGCCCGTTAAGTAAGCCGTGCGGATCATTGAAATATTTGTCCAGATAAATCTCGGTGAACAAAAGGGCCATATACTGGAAGTATTTCCATCGAAAAGGGCCTCGTCCGCTTGCGACAGTCATGGTATGGCTGGTTATGTTCTCATCATAGCGTAAAAGCTGCTCTTTTGTTATACCTGGGTATTCAAAAAGCCGGGTTGCAAGAAAATAATAGTAACGTGATATATTCTGCTCATCCCATCCCTCCCATCTCTCGTCTTTCATGCCTTCACACAGGGCATCAAGGGTCTTACATCCGAAAAGGGAAAGCATATATTGAAAAAGGGCCAGCGACTCGTCAAAGCGATACTGTCGTTTTGAAGGTTTATTGCCTATCGATTTTATCTTTTTAGATACCCCTGACATTTATTCTCCTTGCCTGTATTTTTAATTTCATCAGGTTCATGTAA
>CAYWRH010000080.1:0-19021 GCA_964460435.1 uncultured Desulfatiglans sp. | reverse complement strand
ATTTAAGATGCTGAGGTTAATATTATTATGAAAAGATACATTCTTGGCCTTATCAATGTCGTATTGCTTGCCATAATTACAGTTATCCTTTTACCCTGCCGGCTGTCAGCTCAGAATAATGTGCCAGTGCCCTGGGTAACATCCAAATCTGAGGCGGTCTCAAAGGCATTAAACGAGGGGAAATATATCCTGCTTCTTGCTGGGGCATCATGGTGTAGTCATTGTTATGCAATGCGTAATTATATATGTGAGGAAAACGCCTCTGCCTATCCTATAAAAAGTGTGATTCTGGATAATTATGTGCCGTGGTTCGTAGACACTGATTCGAGTTCTGAATGGAAGATATATGCGTCGGGCCCGGATTATTATATACCATCTACTTCCCGCATCGATCCCCGTAACCCTGATAGGTATATAGATCAATATTATGGAGACTACGGTTACTACTCTAACCCGAATCTGGCTAAAACAACCTTTTATAACCGCCTCCTGAATGGTCTTGGCGATATAGACTCTGATAGCATGCCCGATGAGTGGGAAAGGCTCAATGGCCTTAATGCGCTCCATGATGATGCGGCGGGTGACCTTGATAATGATGGTCTGAGTAATCTAGATGAGTATCATGCCGGAACCAATCCAAATAACAGGGACAGCGACGGAGATGTTATGCCAGATGGCTGGGAGGTTCAATATAATCTAAATCCCCTGGTGAATGATGCCAGCGGGGATAAGGATAATGACAAATGGAGCAATCTTGAGGAGTATATGAAGGGAACCATTCCCAATGATGCAGGTTCCCATCCGAAAAGAGCAATGCCCTGGCTGCCATTGCTACTTGAAGAATTTTAGAAATAAATAGGTTGATATATATTTTTATTTGTGAAATATTACCGAGCCGAAAAACACAGTTATTGGTTTTGAATGTATATTTCAGCACAGTTTCATTTTGAGACTGTCCTTTTTTAGTATAATTTTTAACCTGATAAAGACTTTAAAGGAGTAACTGTGAATAAAAGACATATCCTCTTGTTTTGTATTATTGGCCTATTTTTGGGTTTTCTCCTTCAGTGTTCTTCCGAAACAACAATTGAGCTACGCGTTGCACAGCCCTTTGCCCCAAAACACATAGTGCAGACTAAGATTTTCGAGCCATGGGCAAAGAAAATTGAAGAGTTGTCCGGGGGAAGGGTTAAGGTCACTATATTTTCAGGGGGCGCACTCGGGAAGGCTGCAGACCACTATAACCTGGCTGAAGAAGGTATAGCAGATATTACCTATGCTCTCCAGGACTATACGCCGGGCCGTTTTCCGCTTACTACCGTATTTGAACTTCCCTTTATGATCCCTTCCGCTGAAAAGACATCTGTTGCCATGTGGAAAACCTTTGAGGAGTTTTCCGAATTTCAGGAGGAATATTCAAAAGTCAAAGTGCTTGCCCTGTTTTGTCATCCATCAGGCCATTTTAATACAGTAAAAAAACCCATAAAAACTCTTGAAGATTTTCAGGGTATGAAGTTCAGGACTGCCAGTCCCCATGTCACAAAGGCACTCAAGGCATTTGGTGCAGTGCCGGTTACAATGCCAATTTCTGAAAGTTATTCAGCACTCGAAAGAGGGGTTGTTGATGGAACTGTCCTCGACTGGAATGGTTTGCATGTTTTTAAACTGGCCGAACTTCTAAAGTATTCCACTGAAACAGATTTCTATACAATGACCATGATGATAGTTATGAATAAGAGAAAATATGATTCTTTACCTGATGACATCAAAAAAATCATCGATCAGACGACTGGTATTGTAATGTCCAGGGATGCAGGAAAAGCGTATGATGAAATGAGATTGGTTGAGAGAGAACAATGCCTTAAAAATGGGATGCAGACAATTCAACTTCCTTCTGAAGACATAAAAAAACTTCAGGCATTGACTATGCCCTTAAGAGAAGAGTGGGTAGAGGAAATGAATAATAAAAATTTACCGGGAAAGGCAATACTTGATACTGCTATCAGGCATATTGCTGAATAGATAATGCAGAGCATGAGAGTTACAAAACCATTATATCTTTTTTTGAAAATACTTCAAAGTTTAAGTACTTATCTTGCTTATACAGGGGCTTTATCTCTTTTTGCCATGATGTGTCTTACTATCATGGACGTGGCAGGAAGGTGTATCTTTAATAAGCCGGTCCTGGGGGCTTATGAACTCACAGAGTTTATGATTCTTATACTGATCTTTTCCTTTTTAGGCTATACTCAAGCCAAAAAATCCCACATATCTGTTGACCTTTTCATGATTATTATTCCTGATAAATTTAAGATTTATATTGAAATTTTAAATCATCTGGCCTGTCTTGCTATCATGATACTGATTATCTGGATGGGTTTTGAAAAAGCCGTCGAAATGATGGTGACAAGAGAATCATCACCAAATCTTGCTGTGCCAAGCTACCCCTTTGTTTTTTTTCTTGTATTTGGTTGCGCTGTCTTGTGCATTGAATTTATAAAGGATATTGTCTTTTTTTTGAAAAGCAGAAAGGGAGGCAGTAATTAATGAGTCCCGAAATGACCGGTATAATAGGCATTCTAATCATGTTCCTGCTTCTGGCTCTAAGGATGTATATCGGTCTAGCCATGTCTATTGTCGGATTTCTGGGCCTGTGGTATCTAATCGGGTTTGATGCTGCACTGGGTATACTTGGAATTACACCACTGACAGAAGGCTCTTCATATACACTGAGTGTTATACCTCTCTTTGTGCTAATGGGGCAGTTTGCCTTTGTCTCCGGAATCAGCACAGACATATATAAAACGGTATATACCTGGATGGGGCACCTGAAAGGCGGGCTTGCAATGGCAACCATCCTTGCCTGTGCAGGTTTTGCCGCCATATGCGGTTCTTCCCTTGCAACAGGGGCAACAATGGGTATGACGGCCATCCCCGAGATGAATAAATACCGGTACGACAACCGGTTGTCCACAGGCTGTGTTGCAGCAGGTGGAACCCTTGGCATACTTATTCCTCCAAGCATAGGTTTTATAATCTATGGTATCCTGACCGAGGTATCAATAGGCAAGCTTTTTATGGCAGGTTTTATTCCCGGGATACTTCTTGCTCTTCTCTTTATAGCCACTATTTTTATCATGTGCTCAATTAATCCGAAGATGGGCCCGAGAGGGCAGAAAGCATCCTTTGGAATGAAGATGAAATCTCTTTCAGGAACATGGGGAATGCTTCTGCTTTTCATTATTGTTATGGGAGGCATATATATGGGTGTTTTTACACCTAATGAAGCAGCAGGTGTAGGGGCATTTGGAGCTTTATTAATATCTGTTTTAAAAAGAAAAATGACCTGGAAAAAACTGGTGGAATGCCTGATGGATTCAGGCAGGACAACCGCCATGATCTTTCTGATCATTATCGGGGCCAATATATTTTCCACCTTCCTTGGTATTGCAAGGCTGCCAATGGGTCTGGCTGATTTTGTTGTAGGGCTTTCACTCCCGCCAATGGTTATTCTTTATGGCATTATTATCATTTTTATAATACTCGGGTGTGTAATGGACTGTTATGCCATTATGATACTTACTGTGCCTATATTTTTTCCTGTTATTGAGGCGATGCAGTTTGACCCGGTCTGGTTCGGGGTTATCATGGTGATTGTCCTTGAGATCGGCCTAATTACCCCGCCTGTCGGATTAAATGTGTTCGTACTTAAAAGTTCTGCCCCTGATGTCCCTTTAACAACCATATTCAGGGGCATATGGCCATTCCTCATTTCCGCAGTTGTTGCTATCGCACTCTTGACCCTTTTCCCGCAGATTGCTTTATTTCTTCCCTCTTATATGTAGATATATTAATATTTATGATAAGTAATCAAAAATTATTATTACCATCTTCTTTTAACTCCATTTTTTGGATTCAACCTTTCTAATTTCCAAAAAAGATTCCAAAATATCCAACAATTTCTAAAGAATTTCCAAAACCCGCCGATATGGAGAGAGAGGAGAGAGAGATATCTATGTTTCCAGATAAACAAATGTTATCAGTATTGAATATTTCGGAGATTTGCGATGTCGCAAGAAGTACGGCATCATACTGGATTACCAACAAGGGCCTTCCTGCAAAACGGTCGGGTAATAAATTTTTGGTATCAGCCCAGGATCTTATTATCTTTCTTGAATCCATTGGCAGGCCAATTCCGCAGGCCCTTGCCGAAGGGTTTAGAGGGCTCTTTCCACACCCATTTAAACAATACCTGAACTGCTGGGAATACTGGCAGAAGGACAAGCATGGTGAAAACTGCTTTAACTGTGAGGTGCAGAGGTATCAGATAAATGAGTGCTTCACCCTGAAGGGCAACAGGACAAAGTGCCCTGGAGAGTGTTCAGAGTGCCAGTACTTTTTTGACCATTATACACGTAATATCTCCTTTATCCACCAGATGCCCACGCCTGCAGCGGTTATAAAAGACATGTATATATGGAGTGGAAACAATGCCTGGGCAGAGCTCTGCGGCACAGATATTAATAAACTGATAGGCATGGGGATCGAGGAGATCATCCACCCTGAGTCAATAAAGCTCATTATCAATTTCAGCAAGAAGCTTAAGAGTGGAGAGAGCAATGGTTTTTTGAAATCCGAGGTATGCTTTGAAAACAGGAACGGAAAAAAGATAACAGTTAATCTTGCAATGGCTAGTCTCAAGGAGCCAAAGGGCGCATATTTTGCCATTGCTGACCAGGTTATATCTAAATAAACGGCTTGATCATAAGATGTATAAAACAGGTGTGAATAACATTATGGCAATAGAAAAGGTTAAACTTAAAAACGATCAAAATATCAATACCCCTTCTGAAAAAGAGAAATCGGGCAAAGAGGCCTCATTGCTGTTGCACAGGATTGAGGAGCGGTTCAGGCAATTTTTCAGAGAGACAGGTCAGGCCTATTTTGAGATAGATAATAGAGGAAAATTCTCATTTTGCAATGACCCTTTTTGCGAAGTGATGGGGCATGGAAACGGGGAATTGATTGATAAGAGTATATTGCAGTTTCTGGACAAGGAGGATGTGGAAAAGGTTAAATCAGCCTTAAAGGATATATATGAAACAGGGCATCCGAAAAACGGGTTTGAATTTCAGATAAAAAGAAAAGATGGTCAGGCTATGCAGATCAGCACGTCAATAGCCCTAAACATTGATTTGCAGAACAGGCAAACGGGTTTTAGAGGTGTAGTGAAGGACATCTCCGGCCGGAAAAAAAGTGAGGATCAGTTAAACAAGACACTCAGGCTTGAATCAATAGGCCAGCTTTCTGCAGGCATTGCCCATGAGATAAACACCCCTATCCAGTATGTCGGGGACAACATCCAGTTTCTTAAGGATTCATTCGGGGATATCCTGAATCTGCTTGAAAGAGCCCTTGCATATGTAAAGTTGCCGGCAGCAGGCTCAGGCAAAGATGCAGCGATAAAAGAGATTGAAGAGATCATGGAAACGATAGACTCGGACTACCTTATTGATGAGATTCCAAGGGCTATTGAACAGTCCATAAACGGGCTTCAGCGTGTTTCTGAAATAGTGAAGGCCATGAAACAGTTCTGTCACCCCGGTAAGGAGGAGAAACAGGCATCAGACCTGAATGCTGCGATCAAAAATGTTGTGACTGTTGCCAAAAATGAATGGAAGTATGTTGCGGATGTTGTGACTGACCTGGATCCCGCTCTTCCCCTTGTTACATGCAAGCTTGGTGAGATAAACCAGGTTATTCTTAACCTGATAATAAATGCAGTGGATGCAATAAAGGATGTAGAAGGCAAGGATAGCACAGGCAAAGGCATGATCAGGATAACTACTGCCCATGATGATGAATGGGCAGAGATACGAATAAGCGATACAGGGGCAGGAATACCTGAGGAGATCAGGTCAAAAATATTTAATCCCTTCTTTACCACAAAGGAGGTTGGGAAGGGGACAGGGCAGGGCCTTGCCATCTCTCATTCAATAATTGTCAAGAAGCATGGCGGGACAATCGGTTTTGAAACGGAAATGGGTAAGGGCACTACCATGATAGTGCGTATCCCCTTAAAGGACAGTTATGAAAAACAGTGAACACAACACAGCCAGAAAGGTGCTTTTTGTTGATGATGAGCCTATGCTGCTTCAGGGATTAAGCCGTATGCTCAGGACAGAGAAGAATACCTTTGAGGCCAATTTTGCCACAAGCGGAGAGGAGGCGCTTTCCATGCTTGCGAGGGGCAACTATGATGTTGTTGTTACTGATATCAGCATGCCTCATATGAACGGGCTTGAGCTTTTGGCAAGGGTAAAGGAGCTTTATCCTGATACGGTGAGGATTATTTTGTCTGGCGAGCCTGATGTGAGCCTCTCTATAAAATCGGTGAATGTTTCACACAGATTCCTTAATAAGCCCTGTGACCCTGTAATGCTAAAATCCACAATCCTTAGGACATGCAAGCTTTCTGATTTTTTAAGAAACGACTCAATGAAAAAGACCCTGAAGCAGATAGATTCGCTTCCGACTATGCCTGCTGTCTATTTTGAGATTATAAAAGAGCTGCAATCTCCGGAGGCATCCATTCAGAAGGTCGGTAGAATTATCTCTAAAGATGTGGCCCTTACATCTAAGATACTGCAACTGGTGAATTCGGCCTATTTTTCACTTCCGCGCCACATTTCAAGCCCTGAGCATGCGGCAGTACTGCTCGGGCTCAATATTATAAAATCGCTCGTGCTTGTCTCACATATTTTTAAGAAGTTCGATAAACTGGATATGCCCCATAAATTTTTGGAAAAATTATGGGCCCATAACATCATGACAGGGAATCTTGCCAAGGCTATAGCAAATCAGGAATCAAGGGATCAGAAGATCATCGATAATGCCTATATCGCAGGTCTTCTCCATGACTGCGGAAAGCTGATCCTTGCATCCAACTTTAGGGATAAATACAGGGAAATAGTCATTCAGGCTCATGAGCATATTATGCCTGTTTATGCGCTGGAAGAGGAGATGCTGGGTATCACGCATGCAGAAGTGGGCGCCTATCTCATGGATCTGTGGGGTTTGCCTTCCCAGATAATTGAGGCCATTGCCTTTCATCATTTGCCTTCAGCCTACGGGGATGACAGTTTCAGCCCGCTTGCAGCGGTGCATATTGCAAATGCAGTGGATCATACGGGCACAGAAAAGGCGCATGATGAGTATTCGCCAAAGTTTGATATGGAGTATCTTAAAAATCTTAACCTTGATAAGAGGCTGGATGGCCTGCAATTGATGCGGCAAAAGATAGTGAACGGAGTCAACTGAGAAATGGAACATCGAATACTTTTTGTTGATGATGAACCCAATATCCTTGAAGGTTACAAAAGGCAACTGAGGAAACAGTATAATATTGTAACTGCTGAGGGTGGAGAAAAGGGGCTTGATATGGTAAAGAACGATGGCCCGTTCTCGGTGGTGGTGTCTGACCTCAAGATGCCGGGTATTGATGGCAACCATTTTCTGGCCCTTGTAAAAGAGGTCTCTCCGGAAACAACAAGAATACTGCTAACAGGGTATGCAGACCTTAAAAGCGCTATTGAGGCAATCAATAATGGAAACATTTTCAGGCTCCTGACCAAGCCATGCGACCGTCTGGATCTGGTTCAGGCAATTGAGAGCGGGATAGAGCTTTATAATGAAAATATGAGCATCAAGACAGGGGCAGTTGAGGTTAAAAGCATTTCGAGCAAAAAGGTTCTGATTGCTGATGATGACCCGGTCATTGTCAGGGTGCTTCAGAAGGTTTTAAGGGATATCCCTGCTCTCACTGTCCTGATTGCTGAAGACGGCAAAAAGGCAATAAACATTCTTGATAAAGAGAATATTGACCTCCTTATAGCAGATATACAGATGCCCCATATTAACGGTCTGCAACTTTTGAGTTATGTAAGCAAGAATCTCCGTGGCCTGAGGGTTATAGTCCTTACCGCTAACGGCAATGACAAGATCGAAAATACAGTCAAATCAATAGGAAGTTATCCATTTTATGAAAAGCCGATGGATTTGAACGTGTTCAAGGATGCCGTGATAAGAGAATTGCGATCAGGCAATACGAGCCAGATACACGGCATCAATATATCATCATTTCTCCAGTTGATTGATATTGAGGGCAAGATATGCACCCTTACAGTGCGTTCGCACGGGAATGTAGGCTACCTCTATTTCCGCAACGGCGAACTGATAGCTGCTGAAACAGGAAACCTGAGGGGTGAAAAGGCGGCCATGAATATCATTAACTGGAATAACAGCGTGATAGAAATCGCTGATATGTGCAAGAAAAACAAACGTGAAATCGATAAACCGCTGATGAAGCTCCTGATGGAGAGCGCAAGAATCAAGGATGAGGAATCAGAGGCGGCGGAGAGATAGTATGGCAAGGATAATAACAGTAACAAGCGGAAAGGGCGGGGTGGGCAAGACCAATATAAGTGTCAACATGTCGCTTTATCTTGCCACTCTGGGATACAGCACATGCCTGTTTGATGCGGATATGGGGCTCGCAAATGTAGATATACTGCTCGGGTATTACCCTGAATATACCCTTGAAGATGTTCTTAACAACAAAAAATCCATGAAGGATATTATTATCAGCGGGCCGTCAGGGCTTGATATTATACCGGGAAGTTCAGGCGTTAAAATGCTAGCAGACCATGAACAGGCCAATATGGAATATATTGTGAAATCCCTTTCTGATCTGGGGGAGTATGACTATTTTATCTTTGACACTTCAGCAGGCATATCAAAAAATGTAATATCCTTTTGCCTTACATCACCTGAGATAGTGCTTGTTATGACCCCTGAGCCTACATCCATAACAGATGCATATGCCCTGCTTAAGATCCTCTGCCTTAACAGGGTGGACAGCACAGTAATGGTTGCAATTAACCAGTGCATGAGCATGGAGGTGGCCTATAAACTGTTTGCCAAATTCAGGGAGGTTGTTCAGAAAAATCTCAAGATGGAGATATTTCCGCTCGGGACCATACCTCTTGATCCTCATGTGGCAAAGGCAGTAAAGGAGCAGGAGCCGCTCATTACACGATATCCTGCAAGTGATGCGGCAAAGGGTATTAAAAATCTCACGCGGTACCTTATCAGTAAAGGGAGCACTGAGCTTAATAATTTTGAATTGAAGGATTTCTGGCAAAAATGCATGGAGCGGCTAGGAAGCGAACTGGTTCTTTCAGGGACAAAGACAAAAACGCCTCAGAGCGCAACGCCGGAGGAACTCTCTATTGAACAGAAAAAGAGGTTGAGAGAAGAGGAAAAGACCCCTGCCGTTAAGGAGGTTAAGGAGACAAGGCCCGCTGAAACGGCCATTGAAAAGGCTCCTGAAAAGCCGGCTGACAGGGTCACTGAAATAGTGCCGGATATTGTTGATGAAAAGCCTCAGGCAAGGATTGATCAACTGGATACGGTGTTTGTCATGAATATGGTTGAGAAACTTGCAAAGGGTATGTCATCTATTTCCAGCGAACTTGCGGCCATACGCAGGTTAATGGAAGATGACAGGAAGAGGGCGGCTGGAAGGTAATGATTAAAAGGTTAATACAGAGGTGTTATTTTTCAGGCAATGGTTATGTCTTATTAAGAAAAAGCATATAAAAGGGATAATATTTTGACATTCATCAATTTTAACAAAAAAGAGATTCAGGCGAAGATAGTCTATTACGGGCCCGGAAGGTGCGGCAAAACGACCAACCTTGAATTCATACACCGGGAGTACAGGGAAAGGATTAAAACCGAGATGGTCACAATCAAGACAAAGGGTGACAGGACCCTTTTTTTTGATTTTCTGCCCCTTAATGTTGGAAAGATAAAAGGCTATTCCCTTAATATCCAGCTTTATACGGTGCCAGGCCAGGTTATGTACAATGAAACAAGGAAGCTTGTCTTGCGAGGCGCTGACGGCATTGTATTTGTGGCTGATTCTCTTGCAATGAGAAAAGACAAAAACATGGAATCATTAAAGAACCTTCAGGAAAACCTGAGTGTCTATAATAAAAATATCTTCAAGATCCCGCTCGTTATGCAGTTCAACAAGAGGGATCTGGAAAAGATAGGCATACCTTTGACGCCTGTTGATGTGCTTCAGAAAAGCCTTAACAGTAAGTTGAATGCCCCCTTTTTCGAGGCAAGCGCCGCAAACGGAGAGAACGTAATTTCCACACTTAAGTCAATAATAACTCTTACGGTAAACTCGATTTCAAAAGAACTGCAATAGAATTACAGGATAAGGATAATGAAATGGATACTCAAACCGATATAAACAGCAGATTACAGGAAGCAGAGGTCTATCGCTCAATGGGGCTTCCAAAGGAATCACTCACGCTGTATGAGGGGATACTTAAGACTCTTCCTTCACGTGATGGTGAGATCTATAACGATATTATTAATAAGATAGAACTCCTGAAAGAGGATATCAAGGAAAAGTATCCCGAGGAGTTTGAAGGTTTTACAGCAGAAGACCTCACAGGCATTCAGGAGGAGCTTGCCCCGGTAAATGAAAACGGCCCGGCCATCAATGATTGTGCCTTTGCATTCAAGGAGCTGGGGCTTTACAAGGAGGCCCTGGCAGAATATGAGAAGCTTTTTAAACTTGATTACCCTGTAGAATCAATTATCCATGATGTGTGCGATTGCCTTTTTAAACTTTATCCATCAATGGAAATCATTATCCAGGCTGATAATTTTTTTAAAAAATTCAATTTTGGCAATGCGCAGCTTGCACAGACAAAATATCTCCTGGGGCTTGAGCTTGAAAGAAGGGACAGCAAGGAGCAGGCCCTTTATTACTATGAATCTGCTTCAGAACTTGACCCGCAAAATGAAAAGATTCAGAAGAGGCTGAATGCCCTTGCCGCATATTTTGCAACCGGCTCAAAATATGACTACCTTCTCAATAATAACAAGGTGACCACAGAACAGCTTCTTGATGCGCTGGCCCTGGCAAAAAAGAACAAGTCAAGCGTTGAATATGTTCTTGTCACCCAGTTCAATGTAAGCAAGGAGGATATAGGCAAGTCGCTTACAGCATGCTACAGGCACCCTTTCAAGGCATTTGATCCTGATATGCCTACACCAATAGAACTTTTGACAAATCTGAAAAAGACATTTCTATTGCAGGATCTGTGGGTGCCACTTGGATGGGAAAAGGACAGTGTTCAGGTGCTGATAGATGACCCGATCAATCTAAACAAGATAGATATAGTGATGGGTCTTTTGAAGGCGAAGAAGGCTGAATTTTTTATAGGCATCAAAGAGGATATTGAGGCATATATAAAGCTCTTTTATGATAAAAAGAAGGTTACAGATGAGGTGGAGACATCTGAAGCCAGTTTTGATGAGTTTGACATGATGCCCGATATCTCTTTTGAGGAGGAAGAGGATCGAACAGAGGACTATTCAAATGAATTCAACGAGGCTTCCGGCAAGGTTGTAAAGCTTGTTGACCAGATACTTGTTGCGGCCTACAGGAAAAACACATCGGATATACATATAGAGCCTTCACCCATTACAAAGGCTACAACAGTAAGATTCAGGCTGGATGGCGTTTGCCAGGAATACATACAGGTGCCAAACACTATGGCCAAGGGCATTATCTCCAGAATAAAGATAATGGCCGGACTTGATATTTCTGAAAGGAGACTGCCACAGGATGGCAAGATCAAATTTAAAAGAAAGGGCATACCCTCATTTGAGCTCAGGGTGGCCACCCTTCCAACTGCCGGCGGATTTGAAGACGCTGTATTAAGGATACTTGCAAAGGCCGGGGCCATGAAGCTTGATGAGATGGGGCTGAATCAGCGTAACCTTGATACAATGAAAAAGATTATTTCCCAGCCATATGGGCTTGTCCTTGTTGTTGGGCCCACGGGCTCCGGAAAAACAACCTCTCTTCACAGCGCACTTGGATACATAAACAAGCCTGATATAAAGATATGGACAGCGGAAGACCCTGTTGAGATTACACAGCAGGGTATGCGCCAGGTGGAGGCCAATCCAAAGATAGGCCTTGATTTTGCGAGGATAATGCGCGCCTTCCTGAGGGCTGACCCTGATGTGATAATGATAGGTGAAATGCGTGATTATGAAACTGCATCAATAGGCATTGAGGCATCGCTTACAGGGCACCTTGTGTTTTCAACGCTTCATACTAACAGCGCGCCTGAAACTGTGACCAGACTTCTTGATATGGGGCTGAACCCGCTCAATTTCTCTGATGCATTTCTGGGTGTAATGGCCCAGAGGCTTGTAAGAAAGCTCTGTGACAAATGCAAAAAGGCATATCATCCCACAAAGGAAGAGTTTGATGAAATTGTTCTTGATTATGGCCCTGAATATTTCAAGAAAACGGGCATAGAGTATAATGATAATTTTACCCTTTATAAAACATCTGGTTGTGATGCATGTTCAGGCACAGGATATAAGGGAAGGCTGGGCATACATGAGCTTATGGAAGGAACGCCGGAAATAAAGCGTATGATAAAAAAGCAGGCCAACAGTGAGGAACTTTTTATCCAGGCCATGAAAGAGGGAATGACAACCCTCAAGCAGGATGGCATATTGAAATCAATAAAGGGGCTTACAGACCTGAGGGAGGTAAGAAGGGTCTGCGTTACATCCTGAAAAAATACTGTTATAAAAAACAGTTTTGGAGACAGGGCATACACTGTCTCCGATTTTTCACTGCCTGCGACCTACCCAGTGATCTGATACGGTTGCACTCACCCAGATCCTGCTCTCTGTCCAGTAACCGGGCTGATCAATTATCTCTATCCAGGCGCCTTCCACCCATACGCCATTATTTTCATAATGGGCAGGGTTCCACACCCTTTTATATGCAGGAGAAACCCATTGCTTTCTTATTTCCCAGTGTCCGCCCTGTTGAATATACTCCTGGGGAGGAGGCGGTGGAACATAGCTGGGCGCAGGCTCCCTGTATGAATAATCCCTGTTTTGGTTGATTAAGGCATTTACAAGTATTGCTGCTCCTACCCCAATAGCAACACCTTTTAACCGCTCATGATCACGATGATGATACCTCCCTGCTGATGCAGGTCCTGCGGTCAATGTGAGTATAAGTACAGATATAAGAGCTATTAAAGATATGTATTTTGTTTTCATTCTATCAACCTCCTGTGGTGTTGTTTACCTATACTGACACCTCAGGAGGTTAAAAACTCAAAAAGAGGTTAAGATAAATCGCATGTCAGGGTCTGATATCTGAACGGAGGTTAAATATCTATTGTCTCCAGGGTATTAATAAGATGCTGAGCATTCAAATAAGGAAGACATTACAAGGATGCCCTGGAGGATGTGAAAATGTACGGAATAAATTTTATCTCCTACGAAAACTCGTAACTCACCCCTTCTGGTTGTGCATCTTGTTTTTATCCAGTAAAAAACCTATAATCTACATTATAAATTTAATATAACTTTGCTAGAACGCTAAGCCAGTTGCCAGCGAGGGAAGGAACATCAATGGATAAAGAGATTGACTTTAGCAAAATGGTGGATCTTTGTTCTGTTGATTATCAATTGTCACCTCCGCCTTTGAAACATCCTGATCAGAGGATTGATGGTCTGCTGATCTCTGCGGAGATGATTCAAAAAAGGGTCCGGGCGCTTGCAAGACAGATCAGCGCTGATTATCAGGGTTATGATAAGCTGATGGTTGTTCCCGTGCTTAAAGGCTCCTTTGTTTTCGCCTCTGATCTTATTCGTGAGATGCATCGGGCAGGCATATCGGGTCTTGCTGTTGATTTTATTAAAACAAGCACCTACAGAAATGAAGTAAAGTCCACGCTTGCGGAAAAGCGGGAGGCAAGAATCGAGTTTGCGCCTCAGGATATCAGTGGGCGCAATCTCCTTGTTGTTGAGGACATAATTGATCAGTGTGCCACAATGCCTGTGATCCTGGAGTTTCTACATAAAGAAAATGCAAGATCAGTAAAGACATGTGTTCTGATTGAAAAGAATGTTTCAGGCACAGCCGGCAGCGCACAAAAAAGATTTCATTGTGATTACACCGGATTCAGAGTCCCTGACCGCTGGATAGCCGGATATGGCATTGATGCTGGCCAGGATTTCAGAGAACTGCCATTTATAGTGGTGGTGAACGAGGCCTTTTACAGGCGCACAGGGGCTAGCGGGTAAAGCAAGGGTCAGTTGCGGTTAGCTGTAAGTATTTGCAGAATATCCATATACCTTTTTATCTAAATCCTCCGGTGTTAACATGGGGATATCGGAGTGAAAAGCCTTAAAATGGAATATTCTCTGATAATAAAAAATGGAACCCTTATTGACGTAAGAAACAAGCGCCTTATCAGAGCTGATCTGATGATACTTAACGGCATCATTGTGCGTATCGGAAAGGCAGAGAGTTCAGACAGCGCAAAAAAACTGATAGATGCTAATGGACAATATATATCTCCCGGATTCATAGACAGCCATCTACATATAGAAAGCAGCCTCCTGAGTCCGATTGCATTTGCCCAGAAGGCGGTTACTCATGGAACCACCTCGCTCTTTGTTGACCCCCATGAAATCGCAAATGTATGCGGCAGAAAAGGGATTGCCTTTTTTATGGACCAGGCAGAGCTAATGCCTGTGGATATGTTTATCGGGATCCCTTCCTGTGTCCCTGCTACCGGTTTCGAGGACGCCGGCGCATCAATCACCTTAAAAGATATAAAAGAACTGATTCAAGACAGGAGGTTTTATGGCCTGGGTGAGATGATGAATTATCCCGCTATTGTGCAGGGAGACGGGGATTATAGGGAGCGATGCAACTTTGTTTATGAATCCGGGAAGATTGTGGATGGGCATTGTCCCGGCCTCACAGGAAAGAATCTTGATATCTATATCACCAGCGGCAAAATGGACGGGGTACCAAGAATTACATCAGACCATGAGGTGAGCACCTGTGAGGAGGCCATTGAGAAAACGTCCAGGGGTATGTATGTGGCGTTAAGGTATGGGAGCGCCGCAAAGGAGATGGAAAATATTCTGCCTGATCTTATAAAGAGGGGTGATGATCTTAGCATGTTCATGCTTTGTACTGATGATTATAACCTGGAGGATCTTTATAAAAAGGGGCATATGGACAGGATAATTCGCAGGGCCAGGGATATCATTGTAGATAATTCAGATATGGATCAGGATCGTGCATCAATTCTGGCCATATCCCTTGCCACTTTTAACCCTTCAGAATATTTTTCAAAATATTTCAGGTTTCATAATTGTCTGGAAATAGGCGAAATAGCCGTGGGCCGCAGGGCAAACCTCGTGATGTTATCCTCTCTGGAAGACCTTGAAATCAGGCAGGTGATTTTTGCAGGAGATATTGCTGCAGAAGAAAATGAATTTGTCGGTAAGTGTGATGTGCAGACATATGATTACTCTGACTTTCTATGGTCTGTATACAGAGACAGGAGGTTTTTCCCGGAAGATTTCATGATTCAATATAATGGCAATGCAGAGAACCTCTCCGTAAAGGTAATTGAGATTGATCCAGACACTATCCTGACGCGAAAAAGGGAAATGGGGCTTCCTATATACCGGGGAGAGATTAAGGCGGATTGCCTGAATGATATCGCAAAAATTGCGGTTATTGAGCGCCATAGGGGAACAGGCCAGATCTCGCTCGGTTTTGTGAAGGGGCTGGGCATAAAGAGGGGCGCCATTGCCTCAACCATCTCCCATGACAGCCATAACCTTGTCACAGTAGGTGTGACAGATTCGGACATGGCAAGGGCAGTGAATTATCTTTGTGAAAATGGGGGTGGCATGGCGGTCGCCTGTGAAAATGATATTGCTGGAATGCCGCTTGAAATCTGCGGTTTGATGACAACTCAAAATTGTGAAAATAGCGCCAGTAGATACAGGAGGCTTCTTGAAGCAGCCGGAAAACTTGGAGCAACCCCTGACAATATATTTTTTAAAATTGCCTTTCTGTCACTACCGGTGATTCCAGAGCTGAGGATAACCAACCGTGGTCTTGTGGATGTAGAGGCCTTCAAATTTGTGAGACTTTACTGAAATAGTGTCCATCCAGAAAGAGATTAATTCTGGATGGAGCTTTCAGCATTTAGCCATCAGCGTTCAGCTTTCAGTAAAAGATTTTTAAATCACAGATTTAGCTGACAAGCCTGTAATCTTTATGTACTGCGGCTGAAGACAAACCTGTGCTCCTCTCCCTCAACCCTGATAACAATATTGAACACCCCTTCCGCCTTTTCATCTATATCACCCGTATCATATACTATAAGTCCTGTTGCATTGCGGCCCGGCATTATGGTCTGAGGTTTAAAAACAAGAGGCGGAACAATTTCTTCAAGCTGCTCATAGATTCTATTAGTCTTTTCAAGATCGTCTGCTGAGGATAAAAGTCTTGAGAGGTAATTATATGCTAAAACTTCCTGATTCGATGAGCTTGCAACCATACCGGCTGTTCGCTCTGTATCTCCTAGAATTTTAGATATTATTCTGGTATTCGCATTAAAATAATCCTGTTCCAGGTCTTTCATGAAATCGTCAAGTGGTTGAATCTCCAGTTTTTTGGGAGCAGTAACCCCATCCTTTCCCCTGAATTCCATTGATATATTCTCATTATTTATACTGAGAGGTTTTCTCCCCATGTTCCTTACAAGAAGGTTGAAGATAATCTTACGCTTTAGATGTTTGAACTCCGTGTAGTGAGCAAGCGTTACTGTGTGTTTTTTCTCGGAAATAACAGCGCCTTCGTAATCCACCTTTTGCATTAAAGAGGGCACTGCGGCTGTTTTTATTTTTTGACTACCTGCGCAGCCTTGCAGCAGTATAACTGATATCAAAAGCATTAAGAATATTCCTATTTTCATTTTAATCCTCTTGCCTGTTGAATATGCTATTTAGCGCCTATGCCCTCAAGTACGCCAACAATATCCTTCCACCCGTTTCTTTCTGCGAGGGTGAGGGCTGTATATGGCTTATTTTCAATTACCGTTACAGCATTCATGTCAGAGCCCCACTCGCAAAGGCATTTTACTATTTCGCTGTGGCCGTTCTGGGCGGCAGCCATAAGGGCGATAGAGCCGTCCTTTGCCCTGATGTCAGTCTCTGCCCCCTTTTCAATAAGAAATTTTACAACACCCGTACGCCCGTTCTGGGCTGCCATCCAGAGGGCCGTTCTACCGTCATTCCTTATGGGGTTCAATTCTGCGCCCCTTTCAACAAGGAGTTTAACCACATCAATATGCCCCTCCTGGGCAGCTATCCAGAGGGCAGTTACGCCGTCTTTTGCTTTCTCATTGACCATGGCCCCTTTTTCAATAAGAATATCTACTACCTCACGATTGCCTATTTCAGATGCAACCATCAGGATAGTCGCTCCGTTTGCCTTGTTGCGCACTTCAACTTCTGCCCCGCTTTCAATAAGAAACCTCAATATAGGACCATGACTCCCTATAAGAGCGTTCCACAGTGCAGTTGTGCCATCCTTTGCCTTTGCATTTATATCTGCCCCCTTTTGTACCAGAAATCTTACAAGGTCCAGATCCCCCTGGTTTACGGCCAGCATCAGTGCTGTTGTTCCGTCATAAAGTTTTGCATTTACATCTGCGCCATGCTCTATAAGAAGCCTTGCTATCTCCATGTATATCTTTTCCAGCGCCCACATAAGAGCTGTTATGCCATGGGGTGTTTTAACATTGACCTGGGCGCCTCTATCCAGAAGAGTTTTGACAAGGCGGGTCATGCCATACTTTGACGCCATCATGAGCGGTGTTTCCCGCATAAAATTTGATACACCGTTTATGGCAGCCCCTTTTTCACAGAGATACGTTGCAACCTGTTCATGGCCGTTATCTAATGCCAGCCAGAATGCTGTTACGCCATCGATTGTGGGAATATCTATTCTGGCATTGTTTTCAACAAGGAGTTTCACTATTTCATAATGTCCATTCTCTGAAGCCACCGCAAGAGGTGTCATTCTTTTTGATTCTGAAAAATGATTTATCTCTGCCTTGTTTTCTATAAGTAGCCTGACAATATCTGTATGCCCGTTTTGCGCTGCTATCCAGATGGGAGCGGTAAAGTCATTGTCCTTTTTATTGACGTTTGCATTATTTTGTATCAGAAGTTTTACAATATCTGTATGCCCGTTACGGGCCGCAGACCATAAAGCGGTTGTTCCATTGGAGCCTGTTGAATTTACATTCGCATGGTATTCAATGAGGAGTTTTACAACATCCGTGTGACCATTGAAGGATGCTATCCAGAGGGCCGAACCAACCCCCATTACTGACATTACTTCATTCTCTTTTTGACTCAGGAAATTGTGGACCTTTTCCCATGCCTCCGTTGCATACCCTCTATCGAAATCGTCTAACAGACTGGTTATTAATCCGAAATCCTCTTCCGCCCTGTAATAGGCCATCTGGAGCTGGGCGATTACCCTTGTACGGAGCTCAACTCTCTCTTCTTCAGGGCTCTTTTCTCTCTCAATATCTTCCAGTGGGATCTCTTCATTTGCCCCTTCTTTGTTTTTAACATTGGCCTTTGCCCCGTTTTCCAAAAGTATCTTTACAATGTCAGCATACCCCTTCTGAGCAGCTATCCAGAGGGCTGAACCCCCGTTAAACCTGTTTCTCTGACTTACATCAGCCCCTTTTTGAATAAGAAATTCTACAATATCCCTGTGACCCCCCTGGGATGCAAGCATAAGAGCAGTAGCGCCGTCTGTTTTTCTTCTGCTGTTTACATCTACTCCCTTTCCAATTAATTGTTTTACTACCTCAAGATGCCCCTTCTGGGATGCCCACATTAAGGCCGCAATACCATCAATATTGTCTAGATTGGACTCTCCGAACCTTTCTAAAAGCTGTTCCTTAAGAGGCCTGTCATCTGTCTGCGGTGGGGGTGTTTTAGCCGATTTTAAATCAGGGTGTGCATGTTTTTTGTCAGCCATATTATTGATAGAGTT
>CAYWRH010000079.1:0-19199 GCA_964460435.1 uncultured Desulfatiglans sp. | reverse complement strand
CCTGACTTTCAGTCCTTATCTTCAACCCACCATCTTTAGATGGTGGTTGTTGAGTAAGGCGTACAGCAATGCTGGATTATAGGTTGTGAAACCTTTTATAAGTGATTTATGCGGTTAGATACGGTTAGATACCAGCATACAGCTTAAGCCTGTCGTAATGATAAACAGTTAGAAAATAACTGAGCATGGCAGTTTTATAGGAAAAGTTCATTGGAACCAAGAAGGTAAAAAGAAAGCATATAATCAATAGTTATGTGTAAAGAGGAACGTATGGGTTTAAAAGCAGAGATTAAAGAAAAGGCAAAGTCATTTGGATTTGATTTGTGCGGTGTGTCTGACCTGTTGGAGATTCAAAAGGCTGAGAATCCACCTCATCGCGGACTCAGAAAACCTTTGGAAATAATGCCGGAGGCTAAATCGCTTATCATCCTTGGCTTTGTAGTATGGGATGAAAATTTCAACTCGGTAGTCGTATCTGTACCAACACCTGACAGGCAAAAGCCTGATATTTACGGTTTCTACTATGATATTATGGAGGCGCGCGCATGGAGATTGAGCAATTGGCTACAAAAGGAAAAGGGAATTTACTCGATACCTAACCTTGAAGTACAGTTAAAGCCAGCCGCCATGTTAGCCGGGTTGGGATTTATCGGCCATAACACCCTGGTTATTACGCCGGAATATGGCCCCAGGGTAAGATGGATCGCATTGCTTATGGACACTGAGCTAACCCCTGATAAGCCTTACTCCAGGGACCTTTGCGCAGAACAGCCTTTATGCAAGAGTAAAGAACTCTGTGTAAAGGCATGCCCGTTCCAGGCTATTATTCCCGGCCCATCACAGGGCGTACCTCCTGGCGAGAAGGTGAAGGTATTCGATTGTGTTATATTGCATCAGGCCGATAAAGAGCTTGATAAAAAATTTGAGCAGTATATTCGCCGGACAACTGAGCGGGGATTCATGGAATGCACGCGCTGCAATCTTGTTTGCCCCTATGGCAAACCTGTTGAGGATAGGATCATTCCGGAGAAAAGGGGGCTTTTATGATACTCTTGCGCAGGATGAACAAATACTGTCACGGGCAACGAAGAAGTTTTTGTTTTATAAAATGAATCTGGTAATTCATTGCGTGACCTGTGCGTATGAGCAAAACCAACAAGTTTACTTTCAATATCTTCTGTGTGCGATGTCGCCCCGCCATCAGGCCCTCCGGGGTGAAGGATAGGAACAGTGTATGATATTGTGCCATCTGGATTTTTATATAACCAAGATAAATATTCATGGTAATCATTTTTTGTCGGGCTAAACATTTCGTCAAGAGCTTTATTTGCTGCATAATCCTTTGTACTTCAAAGAGTTCTACGCTAAAAATAGTAGCCGGAAAGTTGACCCAACCTTTATTAAGCCTAATTAACAGGTGAAATATTGGACGTTGTTGATGAAAGGGGTATATAAAAAAATCTTTTTCTTTTCTATCATGCACATTTGTGCTAGCTTTATCTACTGGTCTATTTAAATTCAAGGAGCCCATGATGGATGTAAAACTGATCAACCCCTTTCTCGAATCAACCCTTCACGTACTTCAGACAATAGCCGGTATCACAGCAGAAAAGGGCAAGCCCTATCTTAAAAAGGATAATGTCGCAAAGGGCGATGTATCTGGTGTAATAGGCCTTGCCGGTGATATGAACGGTATCATATCTGTCACCTTTACCGAGAAGTGCATACTACATATAGTAACAGGTATGTTCGGGGAAGAGGTAACAGAGCTGAATGCGGAGATAGGAGATGCTGTGGGTGAAATAGCAAACATGATCTCGGGCCAGGCAAGGCAGAAGCTGGAGGGGCTCGGGACAAACCTGCAGGCAGCGATCCCCTCTGTGGTTATGGGCAAGGGCCACACCATAACCCACATGACAAAACAGCCTATTATAGCGCTTCCCTTTACTACAAAGGGCGGGGAATTTACAGTGGAGATATGTTTTGAATAACTGGAAAATGAGGGATAAAAAATAATATGACCTACATGTTCTGAATCAGCCTCTTTAAAATTGTAACAGGCATCATAACCCCCTTTTATCCCGGAGACGCTGTACAACCGTTACGAGCCTGATGAATATTACTATCTTCAAATCCTATGAATCAAATCTCCAGTAATGTGCATTGACAGTTACCTGGCCATTCCAATCACCCTCCGCCCAAAGGCTTTTTAAAAGAGATGGCTTCTTTACCTTGATAAAAACAGGGCACAATGAAATAATATGCAGTATCAAATTCTTGGCATTCATGCAAATGCAGAAAAGAGTACAGGCCTCTATTTTTGTACACTGGAACAGAACTGGTGGAATGTGTCAGGCAATTTTAATGGGATTAAGGAAAAATGAGAGGAAACAGGCCTTATAACTCGCGTCACAGGAGGAAAAACAGACCGGAGAGATCACCTTTGGCAAGGGAGAACTCCCTTTATGAGAACTGTCGAATTGATCCTGCCCTTAACAGCAGTTTCAGAAAGATAGGAAAGCCAGGCGCAAGGGAATTTATACCTGACCCCTTTCAGCTTGATGCAGTAGAAAAACTGAAAGATGGTGATGTGCTTGTGAGCGCCCCAACAGGCTCCGGAAAGACCTGGATAGCCATACAGGCCATAAGGCGCAATCTATCTCAAAACTTACGCACATGGTATGCCTCACCATTAAAGGCCCTTTCAAATTCCCTTTATGAGGAGTTTAAAACCGTATTCGGCCCTGAATTGTGCGGCATACTTACCGGCGAGAGAAAGGAAAACACTGATGCGCCAGTAATAGTGGGCACAACAGAGATCTTAAGAAACCAGCTCTATGACAACATGCACGAGGGGACAAACCTGAAAAGCGACCTTGTGATACTGGATGAGGCCCATTACCTGAGCGACCCTGACAGGGGAGTTGTATGGGAAGAGGTGCTTATTTACCTCCCCCCGAGGGTTAGGCTCCTGCTCTTATCTGCCACCATCTCAAATGCAAGGGAGGTGTGCGGATGGCTAATGAAGAACAGGAAGACAAAGGCGCATGTGGTAAGGGCAGTAAAAAGACCTGTGCCACTTGAAACACTGTTTTTGTTTCCGGACGGCCTGATAGCCCCCCTTTCCGGGAAAAACGGGCTTTCACCAAAGGTGAAAAAGTTTATCTTTTCTAACAGCTCCCGCGGACAAAACCGGGCGAACGCAAGACCGGGATATGACGGCATTATAAACTGTTTGAGAAAACAGAACCTGCTTCCAGCCATCTTCTTTCTCAAATCCCGTATGGACTGTGATGACGCCCTCTCCATGTGCCACCATATAAATGCAGACAGAGAACGAAGGGCAAGGCTTAACGAGGAGGTGGATGCCTTTTTAAAGGAGTATCCTCACCTTGAAAATCACAGACACCTTAAACTTATGAAACAGACCCTTATTGCCTCCCATCATGCAGGACACCTCCCATACTGGAAGGTGCTTATAGAGAGGATGATGAATAAAGGGTGTCTGGATGCCATATTTTCTACATCAACCGTGGCCGCGGGTGTAAATTTTCCTGCCCGCACTGTAGTGCTTTTACAGAGCGACAAGTTCAATGGTCATTCATTTAATGATCTAACTGCAACTGAACTGCATCAGATGACAGGCCGTGCCGGAAGAAGGGGTATGGACAATATTGGCTTTGTGATGTTAATCCCCGGTATTCATCAGAATGTGCGTCTGATTCAGGAGTTGATCCACTCAGAACCTGAACCCCTTGTGAGCCAGATACATATCAATTTTTCAATGGCACTGAATCTGCTTCTGTCACATACCCCTGATGATGTGAAAACACTGCTGGAACTATCTTTTGCCAGGTACCAGGATAAAAACAAAGGGACATGGATAAGGGGATATCTGGACGATATCATGAATACCCTTGCGGCCCTTCTTCCCTGGAGCAGATGCGACAACCAGGACCCCTTTGAGGTGATAGAGCTTATCAGCGAAAGGGAAGAGCTTAAACGCCTTGAGAAAAGGCCAGGGAAGAAAGATGAACTAAATGGCAGCGTTAAAGAGTATTACAGCCGGGGCGCTCTCCCGTGCACCCGATGCAGGTCTCTTCCGTCATGCAATATCAAAAGTAACAGGCCCCTTAGGAAGGTCCTTGCTAACTTCAGGTCATCAACATCCATGATCACCCGCATGGGTGAGACCCTGTGGATTAATTTCAAGAGACATCTGAGGTTTTTAAGAGAGACAGGCTTTGTGGATGATAACGGCAAGCTCACCCCTGATGGAATCTGGGCATCCAAGCTGAGGATTGACCAGCCCCTTTTAATAGGCGAGGCCATAAGAAAAGGGGGCTTTGCTGATGCCTCTCCTGCTGTTTTGGCTGGACTTACGGCCCTCTTTGTATGGGACAGGGAGCAGGAGGTTGAAACACGGCTTGGCGCCATTGACGCTCTTGATACCATGCTTGATGCATATGACAGGCTTATCAGCAGCATGGATAAAATAATCGGGCATATGGATAAAAGGGGTTTCTCATATCCACAGATCATGTTCTGGCCAGGGGCAGCGCTTTTCCTGTGGGCAAACGGAATATCATGGGAAGCTCTCTTAAGAAATATCCCTATTGGCGAGGGGGACATGGCCTCCCTGATTGTAAGGACAGCCGATCACCTGAGACAGGTGCTAAACCTTGAGGAGACCCACCCGATTCTTGCAGAGACCGCCAGGGAGGCAATGGGGCTGATCTTGAGAGAGCCCGTATTTCTTGACTAAAAGTGGTTGTCTTTAGCGAGGGGGATCAATGACCGGGACCTGTGAAATAGGCACCATACTGGTGACAGGCGCTACCGGGTATGTGGGCGGCAGGCTTGTGGAGAGGCTTCTTTTAGCAGGCTACAGGGTAAGGGCACTGGCCCGCTCCATGGAAAAGCTCAAAGACCGGACATGGTCAGATGACCCTAATATTGAACTTGTTGAGGCGGATCTGCTTGATTCCTCAACATTAAGGGGGGCTATTAATGGCTGCCAGGCTGCCTATTATCTTGTGCATTCCATGAATCCTCAGCAGAAAAGTGAATTTGCAAGGGCAGATAGATTAGCCGCGGCAAATTTCATAATGGCTGCTGCCGGAACCAGTCTGAAACGGATCATATACCTGGGCGGGGTTGGGGGCGACAGGCCGGATTCAAGCCCTCACCTTAAAAGCAGGCTGGAGGTGGCGCATATACTTGCCACAGGGAAAGTGCCTGTTACCTCGCTCTTTGCAGCAATCATACTGGGTTCAGGGAGCGCCTCCTTTGAGATACTGCGTTACCTTGTAGAGCGTCTGCCGGTAATGATTGTCCCTTCATCCATAATAGATACACGTATCCAGCCGATCAGCATCAAAAACGTGATTGACTACCTGGCAGGGTGCCTTGAAAAAAAAGAGACCATTGGCCGTTCCTTTGACATTGGAGGGCCTGATGTTATTACATACCGTAGACTACTTGAGATATATGCCATTGAAAAGGGTGTCAGAAAGCCCTTTATCATATCTTTCCGCATGTTCGCAGATTCTAATGCTGTGAACAGGATCATCTTTTTTCTTGCAAGGTGTGTGCTGCCTGTGCCTCCAAGCATCTCCTACCCTCTTTTGGCGGGCGCCAGAAATGAGGCAATCGCAAGAGAAAACAGCATAAGGGATCTGATACCGCAGAGGTTGCTGCCATGCGATGAGGCCATTGGCTGGGCCATCAAAAAGGATTCACAGCAGATTGTCAAAACAAGATGGACAGATGCAGGGGTAATAAAGCCACCTGAGTGGGCACACAGGGGAGATGCCCCTTATGCAGGAGGTACTCTTTTACAGAGCGGGTTCAGGGTATGGCTTAAGGCCCTGCCAGAAGAGGTATGGCCTGTGATAAGGAGAATGGGAGGAAACAACGGGTATTATTATGGGGATGTCCTTTGGAAGGTAAGGGGATGGATGGATACCATGGCAGGCGGGGCAGGTTTAAGAAGGGGCCGCAGACACCCTGAATATCTTCAGGTTGGAGATGCGCTTGATTTCTGGCGTGTGCTTGATGTTACGCCCCCTGAAAGGCTTATACTCCTTGCAGAGATGAAGCTCCCGGGGGAGGCCATTCTTGATATCACTATTGTTCAGCATGGCAATGCATCTGAAATCCGCTTTGGGACAAGGTTCAGGCCAAAGGGGCTTTATGGTATATTTTACTGGTATTCACTGCTGCCTGCCCATGATTTTTTATTTAGCGGAATGCTCAGGGCTATTGCAAAAGAGGTTGGCTCCCCAATATTGGAAGGGCCTGAAAAATTCAAGCCGGGGCCAATATGGTAGATCTGCTGTTTTTTTATACCTGTTATACCTGGCTGAGCTATGCCCAAACCTTTTTATATGACAATGTAATTATTTCCTATATTTATTTATTATGATATTATCCTGCCTTCCTGAAAGCTAAAGGCTCAGGGTTTTTAAAATTATTTAGTGTCCATCCAGAAAGATGCAAATTCTGGACGGGGCTTTCAGCTGTCAGCTAACTCTTTGGATTAAAACTCTTTTGCTGAAAGCTGAACACTGACGGCGGACTGCTTTCTTAAAAAAATAAAGTCTTTGTATGAAGAGTACCTAACCTGCTATGGAGGCATACCATGAAAAAAATTACAATACTAATTCTGTTTATGATCCTTACTTTTAGTCTATTTACCGCAACCGGCCAAGAAGATAAAACCATTTTTAAATCCCTGAACTGCGGCATATGTCATAAGGCTGATACAGGAAAGGCCTATCCGTCGCTTATAGAAATTGCCAAGGCCTATAATGGTGACAAAGAAAAGCTTAAGAAATATTTTCAGGGGAAGAGCGAACCGATAATGAATCTTGAAAAGGCAAAGAGCATGGAAAAATTCCTTGAAAAGACAAAGGCCCTGCCTGAAGAGGATTTAAATGCACTGGCTGAGTTTATATTAGGCCATGAGGAAGAATAACCGATTTCAGCCTATTCTCAACGGGGGGCCAAGTGGAATCAGCAAAAACCATTACTGATGAGATAAAGGAAACCCTGCCTGCACTTTATCAAAGCTTTGGCAAAAAACAGGATTCCCTTATTCCCATACTTCAGGGGATACAAAACAGACTCAGGTATATTCCAAAAGAGGCAATATCTATCATAGCACGCGAACTTGCCATGTATGAAAGCGATATATATGGGGTCATAACCTTTTATACCCAGTTCAGGTTAAACCCTGTAGGTGAGCATATCATAAAGGTATGCAAGGGAACCGCATGCCATGTGGGTGGCGCTGAAACTGTGGGAGAGGCTGTGAGCGATATGCTGCAAATCCATAAAAATGAAACATCTAAAGGAGACAAATTTACCCTTGAATATGTTGCATGCCTGGGCTGCTGTTCACTTGCCCCGGTAATGATGATCGATGACAAGGTTTATGCCCATTTAACAAAAGAGAAGATAAAAATGATACTTGAAGAGTATTAACAGGATAGTGCAATGGGAAAAAGAGAAATAGTGGTGCTGATGGGGACATGCGGCAAATCAGCAGGCTCAGACAGGGTGTATGAAAAATTCGCTTCAGCACTCAAGGCAAAAAGTATAACCGGTGTAGAGCTGAAACAATCCGGCTGCGCAGGACTCTGCTATTCAGAGGTTAATGTAAAGACCTGGCGTGACGGAAAGGAATACATCTATGCGCAAATAACCGAAGATGATGTTGAAAAATTTATAGAATCAGAGATTATTGAAAAAAAGAGCTACAAGGAAAAACTCCTGTTTGAGGCAGACCTTGAAGATGATGCGACCCTTTTCCCTAAACAGAAAAGGATTGTACTCAGAAACTGCGGGAAGATCACGCCCACCTCAATTGACGATTACATTAGAAAAGGCGGCTACAAGGCCATTGAAATGGTCCTTAATATGCCGCCGGAAAAGGTGGTTCAGGAGATAAAAGAGTCAGGGCTCAGGGGCCGAGGAGGTGCGGGATTTCCTACAGGCCTTAAATGGGAGCTTACCAGAAAAAACCCTGCGCCGGAAGGGAGGTACTTTATATGTAATGCTGATGAAGGTGATCCGGGCGCCTTTATGGACAGGAGTGTGCTCGAGGGTGACCCACACTCAGTAATAGAGGGCATGCTCATAGGCGCCTATGCAATAGGCGCTGGTAACGGCTATATCTATGTCAGGGCCGAATACCCACTTGCTGTTAAACACTGCCATCAGGCAATTCATGATGCAAGAGAGAGGGGTTTTTTGGGCGATAATGTTATGGGAAGCAACTTTTCTTTTAATCTGAAGACCAAGGAGGGGGCAGGCGCCTTTGTCTGCGGAGAGGAGACAGCACTTATTGCATCAATAGAGGGTAAAAGGGGCATGCCCAGCTTACGGCCTCCATATCCGGCGGAAAAGGGGGTCTTTGGAAAATCAACTGTTATAAATAATGTAGAGACCCTGGCAAATATCCCGTGGATAATATTAAACGGGGGCAAGAGATATGCTGAGACAGGGTATGAAAAAAGCAGGGGGACCAAGGTCTTTGCCCTGGCCGGAAAGATCAAAAAAGGCGGCCTTGTTGAGGTCCCCATGGGCACAACCCTACGTGAGGTCATATATGACATAGGCGGGGGCATGGCAGCGCCGGAGTATAAATTCAAGGCTGTTCAGCTGGGCGGCCCTTCAGGCGGATGTATCCCTGAAAAACTCCTTGACCTTCCGGTAGACTATGAGAGCCTTGTTAAAACAGGCGCCATCATGGGCTCAGGCGGAATGGTGATCATGGATGAGAGAAGCTGCATGGTGGATATCGCAAGATATTTCCTTAATTTTACACAGAATGAATCATGCGGGAAATGCACCTTCTGCAGGCTCGGCACAAAAAGGATGCTTGAAATACTTGAGAGGATATGCAAGGGGCTAGGCACCATGGAAGACCTCACACTCCTTCAGGAGATCGCAAAAAAATGTTCGACCTCTTCTTTATGCGCCCTTGGCGGTTCAGCGCCAAACCCTGTTCTTACAACCCTGAAATATTTTTATGATGAATACATAGCTCATATCGTACATAAAAAATGCCCCGCAAAATACTGTAAAGAACTGTTGACCTACACTGTTAATGAAAACTGTATCGGGTGCACTGCATGTGCAAGAAGATGTCCGGTAACTGCCATATCAGGAGAAAAAAAGGCCAGGCATCTTATAGATCAGTTAAAATGCATAAAATGTGGGGCCTGTTACGCCACGTGCAAATTTAATGCGATTGATATTGAGTAAAGAGGGGAATCAAAAATATGAAGCTCACAATAGATGGCAAACCCTTTGAAACAGACAAGGACATTACAATACTGGCGGCATGTGAAAGTATTGGCATCGAGATTCCCACCCTTTGCAATGATCCGAGGCTTATCCCCTTTACATCCTGCTTCTTGTGTGTGGTGGAGGTTGAGGGGGCAAAAGGGTCTGTGCCTGCCTGCGCAACAAAGGTAAGAGATGGCATGGTTGTGAGAACCAATACAGAAAATATAAATGAGACAAGAAGGCTCTGCATGGAGCTTCTTTTATCAGACCACGCAGGTGACTGTATAGCCCCGTGCCGCTTTAACTGTCCTGCAGGTATTGATATTCAGTCATATGTTGCCCATGTTGCAAACAGGGATTATAGAAGCGCCATCAAAACCATAAAGGAGAGAAACCCCCTGCCCCTTGTATGCGGAAGGGTCTGCCCAAAGCCCTGCGAGGATGCATGCAGAAGGGGGCTTATGGAAGGGCCTGTGGCAATAGATAACATAAAACGGTTTGTATCCGATGAAGACCTTAAAGAGCCGTTTATACCTGAACTTAAGCCTGCTACGGGCAGGAAGATCGCAATAGTCGGTGCCGGCCCGGCAGGTCTAAGCTGCGCCTATTATCTTAAGATAGAGGGCTATGATGTTGAGATCTTCGAAAAGTCTGACAGGCCTGGCGGGATGCTTCTCTGGGGCATACCTGAATACAGGCTCCCTAAAAAACTTCTGGCCAAGGAGATTGAAATCATAACGGGCCTGGGGGTAAGGATTCATTACAATAAATCCCTTGGCAAAGAGATCTCCCTTAAGGATTTAAAGGAAAAATATGATGCAGTTTTTCTCGCAATAGGCGCGCAGAAGAGCTCTGCCATGAGGGTGAAAAATGAAGATGCAAAGGGTGTTTTTGGCGGGATAGATTTTTTATACAATATTGCAAAGGGTCACAAGATTGATGTTGGCAGAAGCGTTGTAATAGTCGGAGGCGGGAACACCGCTATTGATGCAGCAAGAACTGCTGTACGCCTGGGCGCAGTTAAGGTCACCATTGTGTACAGAAGAACAAGGGATGAGATGCCTGCTGAAGATATTGAGATTGAAGAGGCCGGACACGAAGGCGCTGAATTTAAATTTTTAAGGGCTCCGACCGAGATTCTCACAGAAAACGGAAAGGTAACAGGGATAAAATGTCAGGTCATGGGGCTTGGAGAGGCTGACTCAAGCGGGAGGAGAAGGCCCGTACCGGTAGAGGGAGAATTTGAGACTATTGAGGCGGATACAATTATAGCTGCAATAGGGCAATATGTTGACCCTGCGGGCCTGAACTGCTCTATCGATGGAACAGATGGGATCGCCCTCACAAAGTATAACACCATTGAGGCTAATGCGGGCAACAGGACATTTCAGACAAATATCGAAGGCATCTTTGCCGGAGGCGATGCTGTAACAGGCCCTTCAATAGCCATAAGCGCCATCGCCCACGGCATGTATGGGGCACAGGCAATTCATTCATGGCTTTCGGGCGCTCCCATGCCCAGAGATTTCAGGTCTCAATTTAATTTTACTCTAGGCCAGGAGCTTTCAGAGGTCAACCAGGACTACATACCAAAAGCACCAGGACAGGAGAGAGAGAAGAATGATTCTTTATCCATTAAAGAGCGGCTTGATAATTTCAAAGAGGTTGATTTTACCTACTCGGAGGAGCAGGCAGTAAATGAGGCAAAAAGGTGTTTATCATGCGGATGTCTTGATGCTGATGAATGCAAATTAAGGTTATATGCTGAAAGGTTCAAAATAGATGTGAACCGCATCAGGGGCAGCATCAGGAAACAGCATATAGACAACTCCTCAAGATATCTTGTGTTTGATTCAACCAAGTGTATCAAGTGCGGTAAATGCATAAGGGTATGCAGCGATCTCAAGGCCATAGGGGCGCTCGGGTTTGTGGGCAGGGGCTTTGAAACAGCAATGCTCCCCTCAACGGGAAATAAAATTATTGATACAAGCTGCGTTGAATGCGGCTCATGCGAATCTGTCTGCCCGTCAGGGGCAATCCTTGATAAATCGCTTGTTCTCGAAAGGATCGCACAGTTTAAAACAGAGTTAAACCCGACCATCTGCAAGGAATGCTCTATCGGATGCAAGATCCTTACTGTTTTATATGGCAACAAAATCTTGCGGATAGTGCCTGATAACAGGGGCACCCCTGATGAATCAATGCTGTGTAAAACAGGCAGATATGAGAGCCTTTTAAACATTGAGCAATCACAGGGATTTGATTTTGCAAAGTACGAAAAAATGAAACTCTATGATGCCTCTATCAGGGATCTAAAGAGTGCAATCAGCAGTTCAGATATGATAATCAACTGGTGTGTGGATATCTTTAATTACTATGCACCTGTCAGCTATCATTTAAAGAGACACCTGGATAAAGACCCTGATGCCGCATCATCCACCTGGTTTTATTTAAAAGATGATTTTGATATTTTCGGCCTTAACCAATATCCGGTAAACAGGGTTAAGGCGCATATCGATACGCTTAAGGATAAAGATTTCATCAAGGTAATTGATTCAGGAAAAAGGCTCCTTATAATGGTGGAAGAAACCGCTCTTTCAAAAACTGAAATGGAATTTTTTATGGATTTAAAGGCAAGAGAAAATATAAAATTTTTAAATCTGGTCAGGAGAAAGTATTTATAGAATGAAGGTATAATATCATATTAAGCTTTAACAAACCTTATATATGAAAGGAGACCGATATGAAACGCACTGTAATAATGGTTCTTTTTGCTTCCCTTGCAGTAGCCGCTGTTGCTTTAGCTGCTGATCCATGGATCGGAACATGGAAGCTTAACCCGGACAAGTCCAAGGCACCTGGGGGCAAACTGCCTCACCCCACCTCAACAAATATAATCGATATCAAGGATGGAAAGCTGCACCTGATATCAGACCAGACCTCCGCAACCGGGGAAAAGGAGCATGTGGAGTATACGGCTGGATTTGACGGCAAGGAATATCCGGTAACATCAACGCCACCCGGCCCTCAGCCCTATACAATCACCCTAAAAAATATAGACGCCCGCACAAGGGAATTTGTTGAGGTTATAGGCACCTTCACAATCAAGGGGCGTGATATCCTCTCCGAGGATGGCAAGAGCTTCAGCCGTATAGTAGAACTTAAGGACGAGAAGGGCAATGATGCCAGCGTTATTCAGTTTTTTGAAAAGCAATAACGGCGATATCAGGACAGGAGTTGCAGGATTACCATGATCCTTACGGTACCTGAATATTTGATATAGTGAAGGGATTTGGTGATTATGACCTTATTTAACATACAGATTTTCTCTTTTTTTTGGAAAGGCCATACTTGCTTAAGTAAAATAGTATAATTCCGGTATGCAGAAGGGGCACTACGCATCTATCCATCTGCAGCATTGAAGATGATGAGCTCTGCCCCTTTTGCTATCATAACAAACCTGAAATCACTTAAGATATCATTTCATAACTCCGGTGAGGAGGATATCCCGCAACATGCTGTCATTTTTTAGGCCTGGACGGATAAACCGGTTTTCGTAAAACAAAATAAAAGATCATTGCGGCCAGTGCTCCCAGGGTATCGGCCAGCATGTCTTTTTGGGCATCCCATATGTCTCCCTGGCTTCCCAGATAGGCTAAGCCGGCAGCAGGGTCGGACAAGGCGGCGTATATCCACTCCACCAGTTCATAGGTCATGGCAATGGTTGCGATACAAAAAACCGGATATGTGAAAAGCAGAAATCTGTTATTTACCAAACCTTTTCCCCACAGCAGTTCAGCTATTGCAAATGCATAAAAGCCAACCGAGAAATGTGCCACCCGGTCAAAGTGGTTCCTTGAAAAATGAAAAAGGCGGGTAATCCAGTCGAAAGGCACCAATGCAAATGTCCAGTGTCCTCCAATGGTATGCAAATAGAGCAGCACAAACATAAGCATATAGGCCGTTTTGGTAAATACTATTTTATTCAGATATAGAATGATGATGACTGCAAGGATGATCCAGACTGTCAGATTTTCGACAAACCAGGTAGCCCTGTCCACCGGATGAATCGCAAGGGTGACAAACAATACAATATATACTGCTAAAAGCCATTTCAAAAATTTTGCCGATCCGTTATCTGATATGCTCATATTTTTACCTTTCCGTTGTGCGAAGCATTGTCTAACTTCATAATCATCTGCCTTTGATATATATGTTTTGGCAGGATCTACTTAAGTGAAAAATATCTTAAAACCTGATGAAAAAATGGCAAGACCTGCGCATTATGGAAAATGGTATGAGGTATGTCAATATGTTTTAGGGCGGTATGGCAGGGGGTTAATAAATTTTCCGTGCCCTCTGTGTCCTCTGTGGTTAACCATAAGATTAATTCAACTATTTTTTCCCATAACCGTTAAAATGTACCCTTTCATATTTAAGGCTCTCCTTTTTATGGGGCGCAATTTTTTCTGCAGGGTAACCTATTGCCATTATTGAAAGCACTGCCATTTCATCAGGAAGGTTAAGGATAGATGCCACATACTCGCCTGATGTGATATCTTCAGAATAATTCCTTTTTCTAAGCTGTATCCAGCAGGCGCCTAATCCCACGGATTCTGCTGCGAGGTAAATATGGGTCGAGGCAATGGAGGTATCCTCTACCCATACATCGCTCTTCGTTTTATCCGCACACACCACAATGCCAATGGCAGCGCCCTTTAAAAATGAGGAGCCATGCGGTTTTGCCTTTGAGAGCTTTTCAAGCAGCTTTTTGTCATTAACAACAATAAACTCCCAGGGGTCTCTTCCCATTGAGGATGGAGCCCTTAATGCCGCCTCTATTATTGTGTCAACCTTTTCCTCTTCAACAGGCCTCTCCTCAAACTTGCGAATGCTCCTTCTTTTTATTATTTCCGCCATTACCATGATTTATTACCTCCTTTATTATCATACAGATTAAATTAACAGAGTTGAGGTTTAGTGTCCATTAACAAAGTTACTTACCCCCCAAACCGAATGATAAAGCATGCGGATCAGACCGATTTATTATACCCTGATTGACATTGTCATACTAATAGGTGAATATCTGGCAAAATTTCAGGAAATATTGAGGTTTATGAAACAGGATATACAGGAGAAAATAAAGACTGATTTAAAGTCTTTATCTGCCAGCGAGACATCCGAATGGGTCAAGGGGCTTGGCATGGAACCCTACAGGGCAGGGCAGATAAGGCAGTGGCTTTTTCAAAGGAGGGCAAAGTCCTTTGATGAGATGACAAACATCTCTATCTCAGTCCGCAAACAGCTAAAGGAAAAGGCATTCATTACCAGCATAGAGAAGGTCAAAACCCTGGTATCAGAGGATACCACCGAGAAATATCTCTTCAGGCTTCACGATGGGCTATTGATAGAGTCTGTGCTCATACCTGAAAAGGATCACCTTACACTCTGCATATCATCCCAGGCAGGGTGTGCCATGGGATGCACATTCTGCCATACTGCAAGACAGGGGTTTAAGAGAAATCTTACGGCTGGAGAGATCATCGAACAGGTTATAGAGACACAGAGAAATATGGCTGACCCGGATAAACTCACTAACATTGTACTCATGGGCATGGGCGAACCCCTTGCAAATTATGATGCGGTTGTTACTGCCATGAATAATCTTACAGATCAGAATACCATCAGTTTTTCACACAGAAAGATTACAGTTTCGACATCGGGCATTGTCCCCAATATTATAAGGCTTGGGAAAAACTCTCCTGTAAACCTTGCAGTATCACTCAATGCCGGTGATGACGAGACCAGAAACCGGATCATGCCCATCAATAAGACATATAACCTTAAAAGCCTGATCGCCGCATGCAAAGAGTTCCCGCTCTCGAGCAGGAAGATGATCACCTTTGAGTATATCCTTATTAAGGGGGTTAATGACAGCCCTGCTGACGCCCTAAAGGTGGCAAAACTGCTTCGTGGCATAAGGGCCAAGATCAATCTGATACCCCTTAATCCCGGCCCTGACCCATCCATGTGCGCCCCATCCTGGGATGAGATGGTCAGGTTTCAGGATATCCTTGCGGAAAACCGGTACACAGTGATCATAAGAAAGAGCAAGGGGCAGGATATACTTGCCGCCTGCGGTCAGTTGAGCGGAAGAGAACTAACCTAAATTTAACTTGCTTTTAAAATTCAATATGTTAAGGTACGCAGCCTGCTGTCAGGCAGTATAGAATATGTTTAAGAAGGAAAATAGAAGATGATAAAGCTTGATTTTAAAAAGGGAGACGGACTGGTGCCTGCCATTGCACAGGACTATAAGACCGGAAAGGTGCTGATGCTTGCATATATAAATGAGGAGTCCTGGAAAAAGAGCCTTGAGACAGGCGAGGTGCACTATTGGAGCAGGTCAAGGAGCGAACTCTGGCACAAGGGTGGCACATCCGGCAATGTTCAGAAGATAAAGGAGATATATGCGGACTGTGACAATGACACGGTTCTGTTTGTAGTTGATCAGATAGGCAGGGCAGCATGCCATACAGGCCGTGAGAGCTGCTTTTATCAGAAGATAGATAACAGCGGCGAGGTAACCATTGTTGGTGATATAATATTTGACCCTGAAAAGGTTTATGGGAAAAAATGATAATACCTTATGCTGATCCGCCTTCGCACAAGGCTACGGCGGACAGGAAGCTGAAAGCATGTGGTTTAAAAATTTACGAGGAAATTGAAAATGAATAAATTAAAACTGGGTATCCCCAAGGGGAGCCTTCAAAATTCAACATTAAGCCTGTTTGAAAAATCAGGCTGGAAGATAAACGTGGATGGCAGGAGCTATTTTCCTGCAATCAATGATGAGACAATAGAGTGCACAATCTGCCGCGCCCAGGAGATGTCCAGGTATGTGGAGAGCGGGGCGATCGATGCAGGGCTTACAGGCCTTGACTGGACAATGGAGAATGAATCTGATGTGGTGGTGGTGGATGACCTTGTCTACAGCAAGGTAAGCCAGAACCCTGCCAGGTGGGTGCTTGCAGTGCCGAATGATTCGGCCATTAAGGAGTTAAAGGACCTCAATGGGAAAAAGATCTCTACCGAACTTGTAAATTTCACAAAAAAATATTTCAGGGAAAGAGACATTGACGTTCATGTAGAATTTTCATGGGGCGCCACAGAGGCAAAGGTGGTGTCAGGGCTTGCTGATGCCATTGTAGAGGTAACAGAGACAGGGAGCACCATCAAGGCGCATGGCCTGAAGATCATTCATGAGCTGATGAGGTCAAATACCCAGCTTATCGCCAATAAAGAGTCATACAGGGATGAATGGAAAAGAGAAAAGATAGGCCAGATAATACTCCTCCTCAAAGGCGCATTAAGGGCGGAAAAGATGGTGGGGATCAAGATGAATGTCCCTGAAGAGAGGCTTGAGAGTGTTATCAGCCTGCTTCCAAGCCTTAATGCTCCCACAGTTGCGCATCTGTATAAATCCACATGGACATCCGTTGAAACGGTTGTGGATTCAAAGGTGGTGCGGGATCTTATCCCAAGGCTCATCAAGGCCGGCGCAGAGGGCATAATAGAATATCCCCTTAACAAGGTAATCTAGGTAACAACGGGCTTTTCATGAACAACGTTTCAGGCCGTTCGCAGAATATCTCCTCCTTTATCGTTATGGACGTGCTTGAACGCGCCCATGAACTTGAACTGGAGGGTAAAAATATTATCCACCTTGAGGTAGGTGAACCTGATTTTGCAACACCGCATCCCATAGCCGATGCCGCGATTGAGGCAATAAAAAATGAGGAGACCCACTATACCCACAGCCTTGGCCTCCTTGAACTGAGAAAGGCCATCTGCGAACACTATTATAAAAAATATGGCGTGGAGGTAGACCCTGGCAGGATAGTGGTGAGTTCCGGCACATCACCAGCCATTTTTATGATCTATTCCGCTCTCCTTGATCAGGGTGATGAGATAATCATATCGAACCCCCATTATCCCTGCTACCCCAATTTTGCGATCTTTCTTAAGGCTGTGCCCTCATTTGTGGATGTATATGAAGAAGATGGGTTTCAGTACAGGCCTTCCGAGATAAAAAAAAGGATAACTGACAGGACAAAGGCGATATTGATAAACAGCCCCTCAAACCCAACCGGCACGCTCCTGACGTCTGAAAGGATGAAGGAGATTGCAGGATTAGGGCCAATGATTATTTCGGATGAGATATATCACGGGCTTGTGTATGGCGAAACAGAGCACAGCATCCTTGAGTATACTGACAGGGCATTTGTGGTTAACGGCTTTTCAAAGCTCCATGCCATGACAGGCTGGAGGCTGGGCTATGCCATTGTTCCGCCTGAATTTGTCCGGCCCATACAGAAGATACAGCAGAATTTTTATATATCAGCGAGCAGCATTGCACAGTGGGCAGGGATAGCCGCACTCACAAAGGCGGATAAAGAGATTGAACACATGAAGTCGATCTATAATGAAAGACGAGTTTACATGATAGAACGGCTGAAGAAGATGGGTTTTAATATCCCGGTTGAGCCAAGGGGTGCATTCTATGTGTTTGTGAATGCAAGACATATATCCCACGACTCATACAGGCTAGCCTTTGATATACTTGAAAAGGCAGGTGTGGGTGTAACGCCTGGCATTGATTTCGGGAAAAATGGCGAAGGCTTTCTCAGGTTCTCCTATGCCAACTCTATTGAAAACATAGCCTCTGGCCTTGACCGGCTTGAAAAGTACCTTAAGGAGAGATGATGGATGTAGCCTTTCTAAAAAGCGCCTTTGAAAAGGGCCATTACCCGCCTCCTCAAAGGCCGGAGATCGCATTTGCCGGAAAGTCAAATGTTGGGAAATCATCGCTTATTAATGTCCTTGTAAACAGGAACAAGCTCGCACGAACAAGCTCAACGCCAGGAAGGACACAGGCACTAAACTTTTTTAATATAGGCAGCAATCTATGTTTTGTAGACCTGCCCGGATACGGTTTTGCAAAGGTGCCGCTTAATATAAAGGCATCATGGGGAAAGATGGTTGAGACATACCTTAAAACCCGCGATAACCTCAAGGCGGTTATCGTCATTATTGATATAAGACGCGACCTGTCTGATGATGACATTAACCTCATAAACTGGCTTATTGATTATAAAAGAGGGATTATCCCTGTCCTGACCAAGGTGGATAAGCTTAACCGCAAAGAGAGGGAAACAAGGACAAGGATACTTGAAGGAGCCCTCTCTGGAATGAATGTCGATAAACCCGTTCTATTTTCCGCCCAGACAGGCGAGGGGAAAGATGAGATTTGGAAAAGGATAGAGGGGATTATAAAGGTGGATAAACACCACATTGCCGGTTAATTTCACTTCTTGCAGATATATTTCAATTCTCTTGCTGTATCAACACACAGCTCTTATGTAGGATAAATTTTCCTTTTCCCCATCTCTTTACCAGGAAGAACATTCCTTAACCTATACCCATCAGAAATTTCTCATAAATATATGCAAAATATATCAAAGGGTTAACCCTGTATTCAGATATGGCACAGTTCTAGCATAATGCTTTTACCTGATGAATCTTTAAAATGAGAAATATTGTTTTCAGGAGAAAAAGTTGAACTATTTTGGAGAGAGTGTTTCATTTTCTGAGCATAAAGCGCCGGATGAAACAGATATGGGACTTGAATCCCTTGGCAGCGCTGGTATATTCCATGTTAAAGAGATAAAAAGCAATTCACACTGGTCGGTTCCATGGTCTGATCTCATGATGACCATGTTCATACTATTCTGCATGCTTTACGCATATCCTGCTGCTAAAACAAAGGCGATCGAGACTACTACCTAGTAACATTTATAATTTCGGATAAAGATGTTTAAGTTTTATCCGTGCATCGGATG
>CAYWRH010000078.1:11855-19229 GCA_964460435.1 uncultured Desulfatiglans sp. | reverse complement strand
TTTAAACAGTAAATCCAACCCACCTAAAATCTGGCATATTTTTTACGAATATATTCTTTGTTCTTTCTGAATCAAAAAGAACGTATTGGGATTTATTTAGTAAACAGCAATTATATTGAGGCATATCCATGAAAACACCATCCCGTAAAAATATGTTACTATCTGTTTTTATTATATTATTATCATTATGCACCTCTTTATTGGCCCAGCCTGACTCTGGAAGAATTTTAAGGGAACAGAGGCAGTCGGCCCCCTCACTCCCGGATCGTCTGCCGGAAAATGAGGTCATCAAAGAGGCTGAAGCCCCCTCCTCTGACACAGGTGTCAAAATCCAGGTCAGAGAGATTAAACTCACAGGTGACTATTCTAAAATGGCCACAGATACGGAACTGTATGAACTTGTGAGAGAAAAGATCGGTAAAGAGCTTACATTTTTTGAGCTTAAGCAGATAGCCAATCATATTACGAACTATCTGCGTGAAAAAAAGGGGTTTCTGCTCGCCCGTGCATATCTCCCCGAACAGGATATCACAGATGGCATAATAGAGATTCGTGTTATCGCGGGACAGATTTCAGGCAAGGCACAAATAAATGTCAGGGAACCTGCAAGGATCAAAAAAGGCCTTCTTCAGGGGATGGCCGACCATACAATCCCAGAAGAGAGCGCAACACGTATGGAGAGAATAGAGCGGGCTGTTCTCCTTATTAATGACCTTCCGGGCATAAGGGCACAGGCATCCCTTGAGCCGGGGGCCACACCGGGCTCAACCTCTCTTAAAATAAATGTTTCTGAAGGAGGCCCTGTTCAGGGTCTTCTTTCCGCGGATAATCATGGTGACCGCTATACAGGTTACATTCGCGGGGCAGGGCAGGTATTTGCCAATGACCCGTTTGGTCTGGGTGATAGAATAGGCTTTTCATATATTGGCTCTGAAGATATGATTCACGGGATTGCCTCATATGCCATGCCCATAGGTTACAGCGGGTTAAAGGGAAACATCTCCTATTCCTACCTCCATTATGAACTGGGTGAAGAGCTGAAACCGCTTAATGCAAAGGGGCAGGCACAGGTTATCGGTTCAAACCTTTCATACCCTGTTGTTCGGTCACGCAGGGCAAGCCTCTGGGTAGAACTCGGTTTTGAATACCTTGATCTATGGGATGAGGCAAACAGCATTAAAACAAGGGATCGTGAACTGTCTGTGGGGAGCCTTAACCTTAGGGGTAACTTTTTTGACCGGATCGGAGGGGGCGGGCTTACCATTGCAGAGATGACCTTTTATGCCGGTAATGCCGATTTATCCGGGCTTGCCTCAAACAGGATTGCAGACGCAGCAGGCCCCGGCACACATGGGGGTTTTTCACGCCTTACCTATTCAATGGCAAGGCTTCAGAGAGTGAGTCAGGCAACCTCGCTATTTATATCCCTTAGAGGCCAGTTGGCATCAGGGAACCTTGATTCATCACAGAAATTTATACTTGGCGGCCCCTATGGCGTGAGGGCATATCCATCAGGAGAGGGATCGGGTGACGCTGGTCATATGGGTACAGTAGAAATCAGGTATGATCTTCCTCAAATTCCTTATCTGAAATCAACACAGCTTATAGGTTTTTATGATGGAGGTTGGGTCAAACTTAACCAGGATTTATGGCCGGGGGCAATTATAAATGCCACAGGTAAAAATGACTACTTCCTATCCAGCGGCGGCATTGGTTTAAATATTCAGGACCCTGGTGTTTACAGCATGAGGGCAGCCTACGCCCACAGGATAGGCTCAAACGACGGAAGGAGCATCCAGGGAAACAACGTTGATAACCGTTCCCACAGCGGACGCTTCTGGCTCCAGTTTGTTTTATGGTTTTAATTGAAATTTTTAAAGAGGTTATGACCCATGAATAGAATATATTACCCGGTTTGGGAAAAAACAAAGAGGATATTGGTTACTGTTTCTAAAGTGATGCCTTTCGAATGGTTCTGCCGTCCGTTTGGAAGAGGAGCCGTGATTCTTGCATTTATGCTTGCAGCGGGAGGCAGCGCCAATGCCATAGACCCGGGAGAATTGCCCACTGGAGGCAATGTTACTAGCGGTCAGGCAAATATCAGCCAGACTGGCAGCTCCATGACTATAGATCAGCAAACCAATAAACTAACCGCAGAATGGGATACATTCAATATAGGTCAGGATGCCTCTGTTGAATTTATGCAGCCTGGCTCATCCAGTGTTGCGCTAAACCGCATTCATGATCAGAACCCCTCGCAGATTTTTGGAAGACTGAGCTCAAACGGTCAGGTTTTTCTGCTCAACCCTTCAGGTGTATATTTTGGCCCAACAGCCCAGGTGGATGCTGGTGCTCTCACAGCATCAACACTAAATATCTCTGATGAAAATTTTCTTGAAGGTAAATATAGTTTTGAAAATAGCGGAGATGCAGGCTCAATAATGAATGACGGCAAAATCAGCGCCTTAAGGGGCGGATATGTGGCATTTATTGCCCCTGAAATAAAAAACAGGGGATATATTTCCGCTGATAAGGGCCCTGCCCTTTTTGCTGCCGGTGACCGGGTAAGCCTTGACTTTACAGGTGACGGTCTTTTGACATTCAGCGTAGACAAGGGGGCCATAGCGGCGCAGATAGAAAATAGGGGCCTGATCCAGACCAATAACGGCACAGTTATGATGACTGCAAAGGCGGCAGATGATATTGCAGGGTCAGTTATAAATAATACAGGCATTATTGAGGCAAAAGGGGCAACCGAACAGGGCGGAAGGATATTGCTTTTTGCAGATGGTGGGCAGGCAACAATATCAGGCGCCCTTGACGCATCATCTGATGCAGGGGCAGGTGGAAATATTACAGTCACAGGAGAGAGGGTGCTTGTTGAGTCAGGCGCCCATCTTAATTCATCCGGCGCAACAGGCGGTGGTGAGGTGCTTGTTGGCGGTAGCTGGCAGGGGAACGATCCTTATGTGCATCAGGCAACAGCCACTGTTATTAAGCAAGGGGCATTGCTTGAGGCAAATGCAACAGATAAGGGTGATGGCGGCACAGTTGTAGCATGGTCGGATGTACTTAACCCGAACTCTGTCACACGGGCCTATGGCGCATTTGAGGCCAAAGGCGGCCCTAACGGCGGCAATGGCGGCAGGATTGAGACCTCAGGCCACTGGCTGGATGTGTCAGGATCGCAGGGGGGCGCCTCGGCGGCCCACGGACTGGCAGGTGTCTGGCTGTTTGACCCGTACAATGTGACCATAACAGGATCTGACGCTAACGGCACATGGAGTGGCGCGAATCCGGATCTATTCAGCCCCAGCAGCACAGGATCAACGATAAATGCCGCTACTATTGCAGGTAAACTGCAAGGCGGGACAAGTGTTACTGTCACAACGAATGGCGGCGGGGCCGAGATCGGCGATATCACCGTCAGCAGCGCCATCACCAAAGCATCGGGCAATACGGATGTCACCCTGACCTTGAATGCCGCCAACTCGATTGTTGTGAATCAGGCAATAAGCAATACAGGTGGCAGCGGTAAGCTGCATGTGGTGCTGGATGCGGATAATAACAATGGCACAGGCGACGGCGCTGGTATTGTGTTGCTCAATAATAATATTACAACCAATGGTGGCAACCTGAGCTTCGGCACCGGGCGTACAGCTACAATAGGTGGCGTTTCCACCCTTGTGGGCGGTGATGTCTTTGTCGACGGCAGCGCTGCCCAGACAATCTCCACTAATGGTGGTACGGTCGATGTCAAGGGGGAGATGCTCATCGCCAACACAAATGGTCTGACCATCAACTCAAATGGTGGCAATATCCGTTTCTATGGGCTGCTCAATTCTGGCAACAGTTACAGCTTCGTGCAAAACTGGAATAGCGGAATAAATGGGGTTTGGACAGATGCGCTAACAAATGCAAAATCGGGCAATGGAAATACGGTTGGCGACACATACCTCGCAACAATCACTTCACGCCTAGAAAATGCAATTGCCGGCAGGGCAGCCAATTATGCAGAGTCCTGGCTTGGTGCTCGCCGGGTAATCGGTATTGGCACAGACAGCTATTGGCGCTGGGTGGCAGGTCCAGAAGGGCTTGAAGATAGCGGGAATGGACAAGTCTTCTTCTCGCAGAACTCAGCTATTGGAACAGGCGGTGGAATGGCTGTAAACGGGGCGTATTCAAATTGGGTCTCTGGCGAACCAAATAACTGGACAAATTCCGGGGGGGCAGGCAGTAACAAGCTGGGGTTGAGCTATGCAGGAGAAACAGCGCTCCAATTTGTTGGCAACCAGGGGCAATGGAATGATCTTTCTGCAAATTCAAGCGAGTTTGAAACTAAAAATCTACCCTATGTCAAGGAAACCAATCTGGCGGCATCTCCATTGACGATAAATGCTGGCGTCGGCACAGTCACATTTTCAGGCGCCGTGGAAACCAGCAAGGCGCTAGCGTCTCTGAATGTCACCTCTACTAGTGGTATTGCCATTAATGGTGGTGCAGTAACTACCGAGGGCGTCCAGTCATACAACGGCAATGTTACCCTTGGCACTGCCTCAACCACACTTACCCAGACCAACGCCAATACCGATTTCACCATTCAGTCGGGCAAGACAATCACCAATGCCTATGGCGCGGATACGTCGCTGACCATCAAGACAACCGGGAGCATCTTGATGGATTCCAGCAGTATGATAAGTTCATCCACAGGCAGGCTCAACACTATCCTTTGGGCGGATAGTGACGCTAATGGCGGCGGCACTATCTGGATGAAGGACAACACTGCGATAACAAGCAATGGGGGTGACGTCACACTTTCCGGTGGATCGGACTACACCTCAGGTTTTGCCCAGGGGATATCCAATGTCGGTAATTACGCGAACGGCATTTTCCTGCAAAAAGTAACTATCTCCTCAAACGGCGGCAACGTAACCCTGCGCGGCAAGGGCGCCAACAGTCAAACCGCCTTCAATGTTCGGGGTTATAAAGCCAACATGGGGATACTTGCGGACTGTGCTGCTGGCGACTGCCTCAATGTCGACAGTGGAACAGGCAGGATCAGCATCTACGGGGTCTCGCAAGATACTGCCGGAGACAGGCTCAACGCTCAAGGTATTTCTTTCATGAGCGGCAAGATCACTTCAGCCAGCATTGCGTCCGACGCTATCACCATCGTTGGCGACGCCAGTGCTACCAACAACATGGGCTGGGCAATGGGAGCGGATCTGCGCGGCACCATCCAGTCAACCAATGGCGGAGGGGTCACCATCAGCGGCATCGGTGGGAGAACTACCGGTGCGTCTGGTTCCCAATCTCATGGGGTAGTTATGTGGGCCACAGGCAACATTCTCTCCGACAGCGGCTCTATAAATATAACCGGAACTGTCGGCATCGGCGGCACGGGCAGTGTCGATATTTATCAGCCGGGTTATATCGGTTATAAATCTGGAACAAATGTTACCTTCTCTTCCAGCAATATCACGCTCAATGCCAATACTCTCACCCTTGCTGGAACCGACCGGCTGCAAAGCTACGGCACGCTGACCATCCAGCCGCGCGAGGCTGCCAACACCATCGGCATCGCGGGTGGGGCGGGGACGCTCAGCCTGCCCGTCAGCTATTTTTCCACCAATTTCACGAACGGCTTTTCAGGTATTACCATTGGCAGCGCAAATGCGGGGAATATCACAATCGGTAACACCGCTCTCACCTATAACGACCCGCTTACGCTTAAGACCGCCGGAAACATCACTTTAAACAGTAACGCCTCTCTAACAGGAACTGCCGGACAGAGTGCACATTTAACACTGTGGGCCGATGCGGATAATAATGACAATGGCTATATTAATATGACAAATACGGCCTCCATTACCACCAATGGCGGCAAAATCACAATGGGTGGCGGCACAGACCCTGCCACTGATTATGCCGTAGGAAATAGCACGCAGACAACCGGCGTCAACCTGCTGGGCAGCCTGAATGGTGGAGGCGGCAATATCACAGTGCACGGCCAGGGCCTATCAAGCGGGGGCACAGGCATTTTCAAAAACACCGCAACGACAATCCAGACCTCTGGCACGGGAAATATTGGTCTGTATGGCATAGGTTATGTTAACGGCCTGGGAATATATCACAGCGGTGGAACGATTACGGCCTTAAACGGTAATATTACCCTTGATGGAACAGCAAACAATACCTCGTGTACAGGTCAGTGCTGGGGCATAAATTTCCTGATCGGCAGCTCGGCAACAACGGCAAACGGAAATATCTTATTAATCGGACGCTCTTCGGATGCAACCAAGTACGGCACCAGCACCTATCTTTCAACCCTTTCCACGACGGGTACCGGAACAGTAACGCAACAATCCATATCCGGCAAAACATGGGTCGGGACACTGAGCACCACCGGCAGCGGCGATGTTAATATCAATGCTGTTTCAACCATTGAACATGATGCAGGATCACCTGCACTCCAGGTGGGCGGCAACCTGACCATCAATGCCAACGGGATGATCAATGACCCCGGCCAGATAACCGTGAACGGAACTACCAGCATATCAGCAGGGGCCGGTAACAATATCACACTGACTAATGTAAATAACAACTTTTCCGGCGCAATATCAGTAGCGTCTGGAAATAATGTTTCGATAGTTGACAGTGACACTATGACTCTCAGTTCAATCAATGTAGAGGGATTAATTGATATAGCGACATTAACCGGAGACCTGACTCTGACAGGGGCAGTCTCCACAACAAATGCTACGGCCAATGCCATCTTGCTCAATGCAGGAAAAAATGCAGCAGCAGGCACATCAACCGGCGGAAATATCATTGTGAGCGGCGGTTCATTAAGCATGGGAGCAGGCGGGACAGCAAGACTTTATTCCGGCAGCATTACGGGCAGCACCGGCCTGACAGGGCTTGTGGGTTCAGGAAGCGGCAGATTCAGGTACAATGCTGATGAAACAACAGACTTTTCATCCGGCGGCTGGGCTGCTTTGGGCACAGGGCTTAATGCCATATACCGTGAACAACCTCTATTATCGGTTACGCCTGACAGCACATCAATGACCTATGGTGCGTCAACCCCAGCTATTAGTTATACACTGAGTGGACAGGTTAATGGAGATACATCCCTGGGTGTTGCCGGAACTGCAACCTATAATATCGGCGGGGCCACATCCACCGCAGGTTATTTAACAGCAGGCGCTCATGACATTTCCTATAACACTGGACTTACCAACAACCTGGGCTATGGTTTTGCAGACAATGCCGGAAGCACTGATGAACTGACGGTTAATCAGAGGGCAATAACCATTTCAGGCATTACAGCCTCAAATAAGGTTTATGATGCAAATAGAACCGCAACAGTGG
>CAYWRH010000078.1:0-11755 GCA_964460435.1 uncultured Desulfatiglans sp. | reverse complement strand
GTACAGGCAAGACAGTTACCCTCACAAGCAGTTATGGCGGGGCAGATGCTGGCAATTACTCAATAACTGATCAGGCATCCGCAATAGCAAACATTACCCCTAGGCCAATAACCATCTCAGGCATTACAGCCTCAAATAAGGTTTATGATGCAAATAGAACCGCAACAGTGGATACTACTGGTGCAGCAGGATGGCTCGCAGGCGACACTGTTACCGTCTCTGCCTCTGGCCTGTTTGACAATAAAAACGTGGGTACAGGCAAGACAGTTACCCTCACAAGCAGTTATGGCGGGGCAGATGCTGGCAACTACTCAATTACAGATCAGACAACCACTACTGCTGATATTACACCCGCTCTGCTGACTGTAAGAGCCAATAATGACTTAAAGGTGCTAGACAATATTCCATACAGCGGTGGAAATGGCGTAGTATATGAAGGCTTTGCAGATAATGAAACCCCTTCTGTGCTGAATGGGATAGTTCAATACAGGGGAACAAGCCAGGGCGCTATAAATGCCGGTTTATATGACATTGAACCATTTGGCCTGCTCTCAGATAATTATGAGATTACATATATTAACGGGTTACTCACCATTATGCCAAATTCAAAATTTAATATTGACCTCATTTCACGAGATAATCAAAAGGGCATTAACAGCACAGGCCAGGATCAGAGAACTCAAACAGGCGGTTCATTTGCCTCATTGATGGGGCCGGGTTCAGGCAGTTCAGTAATGGCAGGCTATGCAGGTTTTGAAGTCATGGCCATTAACATCACTGAAACCGGGTCATTTTCCCTCTCATCAGAAAGCGGATCCACAATGGCAAGTTTTATTCCCGGTCCGGAAGGAGGGAGCATTATGAATATAGAGGGCGCTTCACCCGGTGAAATGAAGACTATCATAAATTCACTGCCTGTTTTTGAACAGATTGGCCCTGCTGACCCGGTCTGGGTTAATAACTACACAATAAGCAAGAATAATCAGGCATTATCGGCAGCGCCTGCTGATAGCAATGGGGTGGAGGAATATCCCAAATACGGAATAGCGGAGAAGGAATACCCATTCACTCTTGCCATGCAGGATGGAATATCTGTTCAGTATACTGCCGGCATTACTGATGAGGGATATGTTGTAATAAGCCTTTCTTCATCTGGTGGTAATGTGGATATTGAAAAGATAATCCTTATGGGGATTACCGTTATCGAGAAAGAGACGAAGAAAAAGGCAGATGATATCAAGGGAGTAGTCATAATAAAAAGGGGTCAAGCAATATAAAGCCTCCGGCGCCTGTTCCTGTGGCCTTCACAGGAACAGGCGCCTTTATGTTCCATCTCCTGAAAAGAATGATTCATGGCGGATAATAATACTTTAAGAATCACCGGTTCAGGGTTATACAATCAAAAAAAGTGGCTCGGCAGTGTGCATTATTATATTGCTGGAGAATAACAGCAATTAGTTATTGCAAAATCTTCTTGTAAAAAGCTCATAGAAATCTAGTCACAACCATCCGCAGGGCACGGTGCCGGCACATAGGTTGATTTGCCGCTGTCTATATAGAAATAGATCGAGGGGCCTTCACCCTTTGGAATCTCTTCATTGCAGTGGCTGCCGCAGCTTGGCGGAAAAGGGTCGCTGTTGGACTTTTTACGGAACAACCTGAAATCAGCGCGTTCATACGCCTGGTATGAGTTGTGAAACAAGAATCCATCCGGGGATAAGGCGTACAGATAATCGGTTGTATATCCGCTTGGGTGGGTAATTCTGAGGAATGTGTTGTTGACTGTAAACCAGCTGCCATTGGCGAGCATGGTCATTTGCCCCTGATTAACAGTAAACCGGAATTCGTCAGCGTCTATGTCCTTTCTGTAGTGGTGCAAACCGCCGACACTGCTGTTGTCCTGAAACCAGCACTGATTGGGCCCGTCGATAAGCCGCTGGTCCTGTTCTTTAGCCCACTCAGGTATATTCTCCATGTCGACCATTCTGTAGTTATCCCCCGCCTCCGCTGCCAGTTCTGCGCCGCTCTTTAATCCGGATATGAGAGGTTTGCTGCCGCTCGCAGACTCCTTCTCTATCCTGCCGATGTAGCCGCTGCTGAAACCCGCATCGGAAATGACCGTCCCCTGTGTTTTATCGAGCCAGATATAGGCGAATTTTTTGATAGAACCTGAACCCGGAACAAATACGAAGGCTATGTTATTTGAGGTGAACCACTGACCGCTGGCGCCGTTTAATACAGCAGTGCCATCCTCCCAGACCCTGAGATCAAAATTTCCTATCTTTATCGCCCCCTCCTTCCAATGCGAATTGCTGCCTGTAATCCAGCGCGGGTCACGAAAAGAATTCTCTGGCTCTTCTGGCGGGACCGGGGGGCAGAGCTCGCACGGCGGAACATACCCCGGCGGATACTCCATCTCATTCGAGACGACCAGGCGCAGCCTGGGGCCTATGCCGTCAATTGAGCGGATGAGACGCCCGGTTATGTTGTCGACGCTTCCCATAATATCGCGCCTTGTTTTCTGTGTGTGTTTTCCGCTACTGGGCCCTACTGGATCAGTCCCGCCCGTATGAGTAAGTTCCCATGAGTTATATGCCCACTCCTCTCCGCTCATTGTGTTTTCCCCTATCTCTTCCAGCCTGCCCAGGTAATTTTTTGCCGCATACTCAAACTCAGCCTCGGTCATCATGCGATATGCCCTGCCTGTCTGATGGCTTAACTCGCAGGCAAATCTCATGGCGTCATACCATGTTATGCTGAACATGCCTCCAGGACTCTCGCCCATAACGGCTTCCCATAAAGCTGCTGAAACCTGTTTTTTTGCAATGTGATAGCTGCTTACTGTTACGCCTGGCACGGGTTTTGTATCTGGCGGGCAGTTATTGCCTTCGCACCCCAGAGTAAATGTGCCACCCGGTATGTATATCATATCAAAAGAGACCCCGCCGACCTCTTCCGTATAGTCCCTGGCAGGCGGCGGCTGATTATCCAGAACAGGGGTGCCGGAATTACAGAGAGTATCCAAATCACTGTCAGAGCCGGTACCGGCATGATTATCTGTATCACCGCCTGCACTGCTTTGCCCGCCGGGTTTTTCTGTATCGGAATTCTGCCCGCCGCTGTCACAGGAACATCCATATGCGGCAGTCATTAAGATTCCGGCGAATAGAAAGAGTAATATTTTATTCATAGCCTGTGCCTCCACATGCCATAACAGATCAAAATTGTATCCCTTATAAGTGAAGTATTACTGCATGATTATAGCGAAAAGGATGAAGTGTGTCCAGCAACACCGCTCTCAAAAGCTGCTTTATATTTTTGTCTGGCAAAACTTTTTCATTATTTGATAATTTCCTATATTTTATTATATGACTTATCAGGAGAAGTTATGAGAAAATAGAGGATTGAACAGATACCAGTGTGGATTTCCTTGCGGCAGTTAAAAAGCAACTGAGTTTTATGAAGGGCAGTATAAATGGTGCAAAATATGGTGAAAAAGAATATAAGGATGTATAAGGAGTTATTTATTGACGTTTTTGGATTTGTAATTATTGAATATGTTAAGAGTCAAAGGCAGTCTTGATAAACCCCTTTTATATTACTTTGCTTATGAATTATGGAAGAATTGACCGAAGATAAAAGATTAAAGATCAAGCAGATACAGACCTATATCGCAAAGATGCCAAGCCTTTCTACAACCGTATCAAAGGTTCTTGAGATATGTAACAGTCCAAAAACATCTCCGGGTGATCTAAACAAGGTGATTTCACTTGATCCGGTTCTTGCAGGCAAGGTCTTAAAGCTCATCAACTCGGCCTATTATTCCTTGCCGGACCAGGTAGCATCCCTTACCCGTGCTATTATCCTGCTTGGGCTGAATACGGTCAAAAACCTTGCCCTTAGCACTGCAATCCTGGAAAACCTGACAAAGGATAGTCTCTCCGGAGGTCTTTCCATGGAACTATTCTGGACTCACTCCATCTGTGTCGGAGTTACAGCCAGATCAATTGCAGCAAAACTTGGAGTACCTGTATCTCTGAGAGATGAATATTTTTTAACAGGCCTTCTCCATGACCTTGGCAAGATCCCGTTAAACAACAGATTTCCTGAAATCTATAAAAAATCCCTGGAGTTCGCCTCTCTTAAACAACTGCCTTTGCACAGGACTGAAGAGATAGTCCTGGGGATTAACCATATGGAAGTAAGCAAAATGATAGCCGAAAAATGGCAACTGGGTGATTCCATGAAAGAAAGTCTTTTTTTTCACCACAACCCGGAAGGCGCCAAAGAAGAAAACCGCATTATGGTTTCTATCATAGCCCTGGCAAACGCATGCGCTAATAAGTTTGAAACCGGGTCAGCAGGTGATGGAACGCCAAAGGATCAGACACTGTTAAAATTTCTCAACCTTGTTGGCGTGGAATGGCAGGTTATTGAGGAGATTCATACAACAGTGCTGAACGAAATAGAAAAAGCCAGGGTGTTCCTGCAACTGACCAGTGAAAAGGAGTAGGCATATGAAAATAAAATTTTGGGGAGTAAGAGGCTCTATACCGTGTCCGGGGCCAAATACAGTAAAATATGGCGGAAACACCTCCTGCCTGGAAATATGGTTTGAGGAGATAAGGAGGCTCATTATTATAGATGCAGGTTCCGGCATAAGGGAGCTTGGCAATGATATAATGAAGCGGGATATAGTGAAGAAGGGGATAAAGGCCGATATTCTTCTCACCCATACCCATTGGGATCACATTATGGGGTTTCCCTTCTTTACCCCCATTTATATCCCGGGCGCCCATTTAAGGGTGTATGGTCCTGTAACATACGAGGATGAGACCCTGGCAGAGGCAGTTGGAGGCCAGCTGACCTATCGTTATTTTCCTGTAAGACAGGCAGAGCTTGCCGCCAAAATAGAGTATATCAGTCTTAAGGAAGAAAAACTTGACCTGGGGGATGGGATAAATCTTACCACAAAGTATCTTAATCATCCTGTACTGTGTCTTGGCTATCGCTTTGAATATAACGGCAAAATCTTCTGCACAGCATATGATACTGAACCCTTTCAAAATGTCTTTTGTAATGACCCTGATGACCCATCCTATGATGAAGGGATGGCAAAAGAGGGGGAAGAGGTGGCAAGAGAAGAAAATCAGCGTCTTGAAAAATTTTTTTCAGGATCAGATCTGCTCATCTATGATGCCCAGTATAAAACAGAAGAGTATCTGTCCAGTAAGAGGGGCTGGGGGCACACATCAATAGAAGACGCAATAGATACTTCCGAGAGGGCCGGCGTAAAGAGACTTGCCCTGTTTCATCATGAGCCTCTAAGAACTGATAAAGAGATAGATGAGCTTGCCCAGGGACTGGGTTCTGTCAAAAAGGATTCCGGCATGGAGGTCTTTTTTGCACGTGAGGGCGAGGAGATATTAATCTGATATGGTGTGAAAGCCAGGGCTTGAATTTTAATCATGCCTGTGCCCTGTTTTCTGGCTTGTGGCCTCCCTGATCACTATTTTATCCTGCCATTGTTTTTTAATGCAGGAGTGAATATTGAATCTTGTCGAAGATCCCGTTTTGTGCAAGGGAAATTTTGAATCAGTATTCATTTACAGGGAAAGCAATGTTGAAAACGGGCATCGAGCTAAGTTTTCCGGGAACCTGGGAAAAGGCATTTAACTTCTATAAATCCATATTCGGCGTTGAGTTTATAGGCTTTATCAAAATCGGAGATGACCCTTATACCAGAGAAAATTCCTATAAAGAGGAACACGGCAAAGCAACATGTGTGGCCTTACAATTAGGCAATGTCATTATAGTCGGGGATGAAGCGCCTGGAGCCGATATAAAACAGGTATCTTCCGGAAACATGATGAGCATCGGTATAGTGCCTGACAGTAAAGAAAAGGCCAACAGGATTTTCAATGGGCTGGCGGAGGGGGCCAGGGCAATTAAGAAGATGGCCGACTACCCCTTGGGCTATATCGGCAGTGTTCTTGATCAATACGTGGTTAACTGGGGGGGGGTATGATACCAGCCACCGCAGCAAGCTTAAAACAACAATAAAAATGAAAGTATAGGTAATAGATAAAAGGTAAAAATGTTTGATTTACCTTTCTACCCAGTCTATAAAAGTCAGTCAGGGACAAATTGTCACCTACTGAAAATGATTGTGTGTCCTTGTATAAAAAGTTGCCTACTTTTTATGGATGTTATTTTATTATTGTCGTTTTAATGTTGTGATTTATTAAATCTATCAATAATGAATGTCCCCGTTGAGCTGTTCGACATTGATCGTTGTAATGAATGCAGGCTACTGTTATTTCATAATTTTAGTTAACCCTAAAAGGTAGTTATTTATGAAAAATACTCGAAAAGTTTTATCTATTATATCATTGATCATGTTTTTACTATGTTCCTGCCAAACAACTCATTCTATTAAAAAAATAGAAGAGCAGGCCGTTAAACCTGACCAACAGGGACAATATTCTGCTCACGACTATATAACTGATGGTTTTGGATATGTTAAAAAAATGCAACTTGCCGAAGCAATTACCTGCTTTAGTAAGGCGATAGAACTGGAGCCTGAAAATCCTTTTGCATATAGTTTTCGTGGGAATGCCTATAATGACAATGGGGAAACTGAGAAGGCCCTTCTTGATTTAAATAAAGCTATAGAGCTGGGGCCTAATAGCGAATATGCCTACATTGGACGTGGAAAAGTCTATATGAAAATAAATCAAATTGATATGGCTATTTCTGACTTTAACAAGGCTATAGATATTAATTCTAACATGGCAATCATCTATAATTTTCGGGGAGCTGCGTATTATAAAAAAAGACTTTTTGATAAATCAATTTCTGATTTCAGCAAAGCCATAGAATTAGAACCTGATAATACCATTTATTATACTGCACGGGGAGATGCCTATATGGGAAAACTTCAGACTGACGAAGCAATCTCTGATTATAATAAAGCCATAGAATTGGACCCTAATAATGGATTTGCTTACAGTGATCGTGGTTATGCCCATAGAAAAAAGGGTAAAATAGAAGAGGCTATATTTGATTTCACTCGGGCCATTGAAATAAACCCATATAACGCTCTTAATTTTTTCGATCGAGGAAATGAATATCTTCATAATGGGCAAATAGACAAGGCGATTTTTGATATTAACAAGGCTATAGAACTGGATTCACATAATGCACTTTTTTATAGATTGCGTGGAGCTGCATATTCACAAAAAGGTCTATTTGATGAATCAATATCTGATCTTAATATAGCCATAGAATTGGACCTCAATAATTCAGATATTTATATTCAGCGTGGGAACGCTTACATGGGCTTAAAAAAAATGGAAGAGGCCATTAATGATTTTAATAGGGCTATTGAGCTGGGTTCTAATAGTGTGACTACATACATTAGTCGTGGAATGGCGTTCTCAAAGATAGGTAATTTGGAAAATGCAATCTCTGACTACAGTAAAGTTATTGAGCTTAATCCCAATGATTATATAGCGCTTAACCAGCTTGCATGGTTTTTTGCTACTTGCCCTGATAAAAAATATCGTGATGGTATTAAGGCAGTAGAATATGCTGAGAAGTCAGTCGAGTTAAATATGGATCCTGGCAGTTTAGATACATTAGCCGCAGCCTATGCAGAAGCAGGCAGATTTGAAGATGCAGTAAAAACCCAGGAACGAGCAATTGATATTATAAAAACGGGAAGATCTTCTCACTATGTAATTAAGGGATATATTGAGAGACTGGATTTATATAAAGAAAATAAACCGTGGAGAGAGAAGCAGCAATTTTTTATGAAAAATTAACAGGGCAAGGCTATTTTCGGCGAAGGGAGTGTCAAGACACCAAACGTCATTCTCCGGCTTTACCGGAGAATTTATTGGATGATATCATAAAATGTGGCATCCTCTATAATAATTTTACGAAAAGAGTTCGAGCATTCATAGAACAGGGTGTAGCTATGTTAATTACTTTTATCCCCCAAGTATCCTTGAAATAAAAAGCACCGGCCTGTATTCCCAGCCGCTCTTGATTATTGTTTCAACAATAATACCTTTGAGCTCATCATGATTGAAATTGTATTCGTATACCTTGTCAAAATGAATCTTGCCGTCTATTAAGTTAATGCCGTACTGGAGTTCATATTCCCATTGTTTGAAAACAATTCCTCTGAAAATAAAACCGCTCAATGAAAAACTCATTTCCAGTCCATTTGCTGTTTTTCTAATGGATCTGCCTATGTCAAGTGCACGGCAGACCTTGATTCTATCGTCTAACCTCAGTTGAATGGATCTGATTTCAGTCGCTTTATTGAGGGTGGCAAGTCCGGCCCATTTGGCATCGGCGAGACGCCATATTGCTTCAAGTTTTCCGCCCCTTTTTTTATTTACCTGAAAGGGCAAATCAGCATCGTTAATAGATAGAAGACGGCTGACAAGTTCATCCTTACTTACAGGCATAATGCCATGTTGGGGAGTTACCCTGGCTGCCCAGCTTCCCACCCGATTCCAGATACGCAGTTGAAGCGCAGCATAAATAAGAACAGCGATGATTATATAATAAAGGTATTGGCTTGTACGAAAAACAGAAGTCACCCAGTTTGCATTAGGGTTGGGGTATACAATGCCGCTTTTCATTATCAAATCTGCCGCAGCATCAGGATCATTAGCCTCTGAATCCAGAATGACCTCATCCATATGTTCAATTCGACCTGCAATATGCCTTTCCGGAATCAAGTAGTCATGATAGCCTGGTCCGCTGGTCTGATGTATTCCTGCGTCGTATGATCTTTCATGAACATACGCCTTGAAAACATCCGCTGCTTCAGTTTTATCCCGAAAAACAAGGATTCGTATGGCACCTTCCTTATATTGTATTTCAACTCCAGAGATTGCACCTGGATAAGAAATTGGCTTTTTTGAAACGGCATGAGAGAGAAGGATCTTCTTACGTTCTGCGCTTCCGGTTAGCATGAGGAGTAATTCCCTGTTTAACGCCATCTTTTCAGGAGCAAGGGTCACTCCCAGAAAACCGATACCAATGGGCGCCAATATTGATAAGAAAAAGTATGTAAAAGCGATAAAGACCTTCATATGTCATACTCCTTTGCATAACAGACCTTCTGTCAAACCCATATTCGCAAGGCTTTCCGGAATCTGATGGGGTTGTTTGAAAAGGCTAGTCTTTCTCAGTAAGGGTGATTGTTGTGATGTCGATTACCTCATCTCCGATAAAGGGCCTTTGTACTTTAACCCAGCATTTTGACTCTGCTATACTTTCTGCCCCGTCCAGAGTGAAATATGCCTCCCAAAGGTCATATTGTTCATATTTTTTAGGTTTTCCTAGCGTGCCGGATGAACGAGGCATGGATATCTCCTTTCCACGCTTTTTATAAAAGTCAGCAACCTTGTTGAAAGGATCTTTTGTAGTGTAGATCGTGGTCTTTCCAATATCCTGTTTTGCCATAGCTGCGAATTCCTGAGCCTCAGTTGTGGCCTCTTCATCTATAGCGGCCCCTGGGTATTCTATAAATTCTGATGAAAGCCCGAAGCACATGAAAAAGATGAGGAATATGACAGTTAATGAAAATATTTTGTACATTTTTGCCCCCTTTCTTATTTTGTCTAACTAAAGCTGTTGATAGATATATCCTTATCCTCCGGGTTTAAATTGAATAATCCAGTATCCTTTAGTCCCTGGATCATCAGCCTCATAAGGCAATTTAATAGTGAGAGGTTTGCCTGCGAGCAGGTCATTCCAGGGCACCTCAAACTCCAGATAAAAATCATCAAGTTTGGCACTGCCTTCGCTGTTTCCCCACTCTGGAGAATTACGTCCCATGTCGGTTCTGAATATCAGAGTTCTCTTGTCTGATTGCCTTATTGATTTTCTTTTGCCATTTTCTAAATTTTGCATTGAGGGCGCAATATCATCCCCCATTGTCAGAGAAGCCTCAAAAGAGGCCGGGGGCTCCTTGCCTTTTATGAACTTGGGGCGTTCCCTGTTGTTTGCGTCTCCCCACGTCCAGCTATCCTGTAAAATAAATCTCTTGAATGTGCCGCGCACTTCACCAGCGTCAATATAGCCTGAGGCCATCAAAGGGTCTTCTTTAGACCCTGCCTCGATAAGGACATTTTCAAAGACCACATGCATTTGGAGGTCTGCAATCACCATTCGTCCATCAGGGACATAGGGTGAAGTGAATTCAAGTTCTACCGTAACCGTGTATCCTTTTCGCCTGATTATAAGGTCTTTAGTGAACTCTGCTCCGAGGTTTGGTTCCTTAAGTGTGCCTTCAAAGGTATCCTCAGCGTTTGCCCCTTCATAAGTTGCGTATATTTTGAAAACAGGGCAGCGCGGCCTTCCTTTTGAATCCTTGTGTGCATGAAGAAGGGCTTTTCTGATCCTGTATAAGCCTTCAGCGTCAGTGGTCGCTTCCCAGGTTTTTCCGTCTTTGGGATCAACCACCTTAACAGCGGCCCCTGGGGCAGGCTTTCTATTATCCCCTTCCTCAATCCATACGGTCCCTTTAAGGGTTGCATAAAAACCCTCTGCATACTCCACAGCTTCTTCCAGGCGATACTTTTTTGCCAGCTCCAGGTACCAGTTATGTGATTTATTTCCTGGAAGGAAACAGAGACAATCCTTAAAGTATTCTACCATCAATTTGTTTACATCGGTGCGTTCAAGGGCAAATTGCCAAAAATCGCATTCCTTTCGAATGTCATCAAGCCATTCCAGGCCTTTGTCTAAGGGGGTAAGAGGTTCTCCCTTATCGAGCACCTTAAAATCGATGCGCCGCTCGCAATTCACATCAAAATCACGTTTTGGAATAACAAGATAGCCTTCCTCATCATATTCTGCAAACACACTTGAGCGGCCATAATAAAGTCCAAGCTTTGCCACTTCAATATTGTTAATCGCATAACGGACAAGGCAGCGCACCCACTGATCCCTCACATGAAGAGGGTCAAATTTCGTCTCTGCTGCCTTCTGATAAATAATCCGTCCGAAATTGCGGGCTTTTTGCAGGGCAGTTATCCAATCATCATCATTTTTTATTCGAAGAAATTTGAAGCAGGCATCCCAGGCGGTATTCTCTCCTGACCTTTGTGCCACCTTCAAAAGCCCGTCAAATTTTTCACCCCAATCCGGATTTCCGTGAGCAGCGTCAAAGGCATCTTCCATGGCCTTTTTTACCTCGTCACGATCTTTGGCCTTTCTTTCAAGCCAGCTCAGGTAGGGCTCAAGTCTTCCTGGATAACCTTTTGGCTCATCCATGTTAGGCTCAATCTTGGTTCTAAGGTCATTGTATCTCTTTGCCCAGTCAATACCACTCTGAGAATCCGTTTGTGCTGCTAGAATCAACCCTACGGACCTTGATCCTGAAAACCCTGAATCTGCCCCTAATGCTGTCTTAAGGCCGGGGAAGAATAATATCATTGCCATAAAAAAGGATATTTTCCCCATAGTGTCCTCTTATATCTACTTAATTTTTGACAAGCACCCTGCTTGTTTCAGGTATTTTACCGATATCCATTTTATTTATTTGTAACAGGTCATTGATATTTCTTTCACTTTAAATCACATTATCAATGTTGTTTGCTGGATTCTGAATCAATATACTTTCTACTTAAAATTTTTGTCACATCCTAAAAATTCTATTTAGTGTCCATCCAGAAACTGTCGTTTTTAGATTCAAGCGGGCAGCCAATAGCTGTCAGCTTTCAGTAAA
>CAYWRH010000077.1:0-19377 GCA_964460435.1 uncultured Desulfatiglans sp. | reverse complement strand
ATCTCTCAATCCGAGTCAGGCACTGTCATAGGTTATATGACAGAAGACCATGAGATAGAAGGTTATCCATGTGAAAAGGGATGGATACATTTTAAGGACAATTTCAGCCTCCAGTCTTTTCAGATAAGCAGGGAGTTCACATTTAATAATACCCTGCTTCCTGCCCATACCTGGATTCATATGCCCTACAAGGGGCAATCAGGGTATATCCTGTCACTCCCCTTTGATTATAAAATACAGGGGTACCTGTGCAGCGGGAGCGGCGGGTATAAAGGCACTCAAACCGGGTTTTATGACAGCGGCAGGTTACGAAGTTTTTACACTCCTTACGACATTACTGTAGATGGTGTACCCTGTAATGCCTCAATATTTGACAATATAAACCTTCATGAAAATGGCAGATTAAAGAGCTGTAACCTTGCTGAAGATTATCCGGCTGATGGCGTTACATTTAAAAAAGGCAGCAAAATTGAACTGGATGAATCGGGAAAGATAAAATAAAACCTCCTTGATAACCTTTTTTCTATCTATTATAGTCCATACCTGCATATGGCCGCTTTTATGGGGCCATGATCAATCCCTTTTAAACATATAGATTCAAGGAGGTAAAATGTTTATCAAACACTCAAGCCGTTTTCTATTGTTACTCACCCTGATACTCTTTATATCTGCATGCAGTAATGAAACAGGAGAAAAAAAGACCGATACCAATGTGGTTGAAACAAAGACAGCACCTGTTGAAGCGCCGGCAGTAACAGCAACAGTTGCTGTGACAGGCGGCACTATCGAGGGCGTAGAGGTTGAAGGTATATTCTCATACAAGGGCATACCATTTGCTGCACCACCAGTTGGAGACCTAAGGTGGAAATCACCCCAGCCGGTTATCCCTTGGGAAGGTGTAAAAAAGACAGATAAATTCGCACCCGGCCCCATGCAGGATACTGCATTTGGCGCTATGCTTGGCGGCCCCCAGGAGATAAGTGAAGACTGCCTGTACCTCAATGTATGGTCTGGCGCAAAAAGGAGTGACGAAAAACGTCCAGTAATGGTTTGGATATATGGCGGCGGGTTCGGTATAGGCATGACAAGTTCACCTGCCTATGACGGCGCAAACCTGGCCAGGAAAGGTGTTGTACTTGTAAGCTTAGCCTACCGTGTCGGGCCAATGGGCTTTCTGGCACATCCTGAACTAACCGCTGAAGGCAACGGTGGTTCAGGCACATACGGCATACAGGATCAGATCGCGGGGCTAAAATGGGTTAGGGACAACATTGCAAATTTCGGCGGAGACCCCGGGAATGTAACCATTTTCGGTGAATCAGCCGGCGGCTTTTCAGTATTCATGCTGACCGCATCTCCAATGGCAAAAGGTCTGTTTCACCGCGCCATCTCTGAAAGCGGCGGAGGATTAGGACCTGCAAGAATGAGCCTGAAACAGGCAGAAGAACTCGGGGTCAAATACCTTTCTGACCTGGGGGCAAATAATATTGCGGCTGCCCGCGCCTTAAGCGCAGAGGAAATCCAGAAAAATACCAAAGGAATGGGAAACTTCTGGCCTGTGCCCGACGGAGTAACAATACCCATAAGCATGTATGATATATATGAAACCGGCGCATTCAATGACACCCCTGTACTTATTGGGTCAAACTCAGATGAAGGCGGATTATTTGTAAATCAGCCCTTTAACAGTGAGTCATTCAAGGCAATGGTAAAAGGGCAGTATGCTGCTGCAGCAGAGGAGATATTAAAGGTATATCCTCATGCAACAGATGCAGAGGCAACCCAGTCTGCAAAGGATCTTATGCGCGAATCCACCTTTGCATGGCCCACATGGAAATGGGCAACGCTCCATACACGCAAATCGGTTAACAAGGCATATCTATATTATTTTGATCATCGTGTACCAGGCTTGCCCGGTGGCGCCAGCCACGCTGCTGAGATACCCTATGTATTTGGAAACCTTGGCGGGGCTGGCCCAATGAATAACAGACCTGTCACACCTGAAGACATTGCCTTGAGTGAGTTAGTTGGCTCTTACTGGATTAATTTTGCAAAAAAAGGTGATCCCAATGGCGCAGGCCTTCCAGCATGGCCTGCATTTAATGAAAAGGAACAAATGGTTATGTATATAGACAGCGAGACCGGCGCCAGAAAACACCCTGACATTGATAAGATAATGGCCTTTGATGCCTATTTCGCCAGGTTAAGAGAAGGTATGAGCAGCAAATAACCCTCCCTGACTCTCTAAAGTACCCGTCCCAAAAAGCAATGGACGGGTACTTTTTTGCATAAACATACTTTGACATGCCCAAACCTATACGTTAATATCCCCTGGATTATTACCTGAATTTTGCACTGGTTTTAATGTTGTTTACGGGTTTAAAACCCGTATAGATAATTTACACCTGATGTAAAATCCAGTTAATAATATATAGCCATCAGACATTGTATCTTTTTTATTTTTCGTATGGAGAGGCTTTCCAATGAACCAGGAGCGTATCGAGCGAAGACTCAGTGGCATCCTCATAGCTGATGTAGCAGGTTACAGCAGGCTAATGGAAGATGATGAAGAATGGACTATTCGTAACCTTGAAGAAAACAAAAGGCTTATGGAGAGGCTCATATCAGAATTCCAGGGCCGTGTTGTTGACGCCCCGGGTGACAATATACTTGCCGAATTCAACAGTGTGGTGAATGCTGTTGAGTGCGCAATAATCATACAGAAGGAACTGGCTGATAAATATGCCTCTTTCCCGGAAAATAAAAGGATGCAGTTCAGGATAGGCATAAACCTGGGTGATGTTATCATAAAGGATAACAGCATCTATGGTGACGGTGTTAACGCTGCAGCACGCATACAATCGCTTTCTGACCCTGGCGGCATCAATATTTCCCGCCCTGTTTATGACCAGGTAAAAAGAAAAATAGATATGCAGTATGATTACCTTGGGGAGCACCAGGTAAAAAATCTGGATGAACCGGTGCGCATCTACAGGATTATACTGGGAGACAAGCCTGCTGGTCAAACCTCTCTGACAAACCCTGCTGAAAAGGCATCTTCTAACAGGATGGCATATCCCCTGCCTGAAAGGCCGTCAATAGCAGTAATGCCCTTTGTTAACCTGAGCCTCGAACCTGACCAGGAATTTTTCTGCGATGGTCTTACTGAAGAGATTATCACAGGCCTATCAAAAAACCCTGAGTTATTTGTTATAGCCAGAAACACCTCTTTCTTTTATAAAAACAAGGCTGTGAAGGCACAGCAGGTGAGTGAGGAGCTTGGGGTAAGGTATATACTTGAAGGGAGCGTAAGAAAGCAGGGAAACCGCGTCAGGGTCACTGTACAGTTGATTGATGCCATAAAAGGATATCAGATATGGTCAGAACGTTATGACCGTGAGATGGTGGATATCTTTACACTTCAGTCCGAGATTACCACTCAGATATCCATTGAATTACGCATAAAGCTGATAGGCGGAGATGTGGTGCGCCGCTATTTTGGAAAAGACCCACAGTACTATGAGACCTATCTCTCACTGATAAAATATCTCCTTGAAGAAAACCATGAGATGACAAAGGCTACATCTGAAAAGCTTATCAGGATAGCGCCCTCAGAGCCTGAAGGATATTACGGCGCTGGCATATATCATATCTATCAGATACTCTATGAAAGGAGCGATGACCCTGCATTATCCCTGAAACTGGCAGAAGAATATGCTGAAAAGGCCTATGCGCTGGACAAAACATATGGCTACACCATGCTTCTCTATGCCTATATTGATTTGTTAAAGGGAAACAGTGACAGCGCAATTTCCCGTCTTGAAAAATGGGTTGATCTGGAGCCGAATGCCGCAATGGCCCACTATTTTCTTGGCTATTTTCATTACCTGACCGGGGAGTATGAAAAGGCCATACAATTTATTGAAAGGGCTATCCGTCTTGACCCCTATCCTTATGCAGATTTTTTTGTCTACCTTGGGGCAGTATATTCTGTGCCTTTTAATAACAGGCTCTTTAACCATGAGAAGGCCAAGGAATATGGCGAAAAGGCCCTGAAAATTAATCCGAACAACCTTAAGGCACACTGCATGCTTGCGGGTGTATATTCAGTTGATAATGATATGGACAAGGCAAGATATCATGCCTCTGAGGTGCTTCGCATTGCACCCAATTTTACACTCAAGGTTTATGCATCATATATGAGAGTGCAGAAAGACAAGAAGCTGCTTGATTACAAGATAGAATCCTTAAGAAAGCTGGGCATACCTGAGGAATAGCGGTTAAATCCTTTCTATTTTATAGTTTCTACAGGGCCAGATGGTTCCATGACCCATTCCTGCATGGAGCCGTCATAGACCTTAACATTCGTATAACCGAGCAGTTCTGTAAGTAGATAACTCCATACAGTAGAAAAGGGCCCTGCCCCGCAATATATAATGATCTCCTTATCCCTGTCGCTGCCAATAACCTTTTCTGCCATATCCGCGAGTTCGTTCGGGCTTTTTAAAAGGCCATATCTCTGAAAAACCAAAGGGGCAGGAAGATTTACCGCCCCTTTTATATGACCCGCCTTTTGCGCCCACGGCTCTACTTTCGCCCCTGAATAGACATCAGCCTCCCTGGCATCAACAATAACTGCCTCAGAGATTTTATTAAGAACATATGACTTGGATACAATGGAGGACAGGTCTGTTTTACCGTCATATTTTGCCGGCTTGACAACAGGGATATCAGTAGTTACCGCCTTCTCCTCAGTCATCCACCTCAAAAAACCACCATCGAGCACCGACACATCCTTAATCCCTGCGATAAGGATTGTCCAGGCCACCCTTATGGCATCAGCACGGTCAAAATCCCTGATGCCTCTGCCAACCACAATAATCCTTGAATCCGCCTTTGCCCCGATTGAGCCCAGTAATATATGGAGATCCTTTTCATCAGGCGCTTCACGCAATAGACCACTCTTTTCAACAGCCCATGAATCAATAGAGACATTTATGGCCCCCTTGATATGGCTCTTCCTGTATTCAACACCATCCCTGATGTCAATAATTATCACTTTTGGCGAACTGATATTCCTAGCCAGCCATTCGACAGATACAAAAGGGGGTATCTCCCTTGCCAGACAGGCTGAAGAGAGCATAACCAGGATCATCAGAAGAGGAATCATCAGCAACCGATCTACATTTCTATTTCTCATTATATTTCTCCGGATAATTATTGACGATCATAGTAATAGTTAACCATGGACAAGCAGATTATGAAGCTCCTCTCCCTGGATGGGAGAGGTCGGGAGAGGGTGGAAAAGATAGGCGGTACAATTTGCTCTGTTTATTCATCAGGGTATCCCTCTCCCCCATCCCCTCCCACAAAGTGGAGGGGAGGTCTACGAATTCCTTAAGTCAACAGTATTGGGTATAAAACCCCACCCTTCTACTTATTATATATAAGCCGCTGCCTTAAATGCAGACATAACCGCCGGCCCCACAAGCCCGGGTTTAATGGCGTCTCCGACAACGAAGACCTCGGTCTCAGGGGCTGAATGCCTTAATGCATCTGCCACATCATGCTTTGATGCCATGCCTAAGGCCAGAAGAACCGTATCTGCCTGATATTCGACCTTTTCGTTTGTCTTTAGATTAGTGCATACAATAGAGTTATCCTTTACCTCTTCCAGCCTGTTATTCAGGTATACCGGTATCTTGAGCTCCTTGATCAGTTCCTGCAATTCATATGCAGCGCCGCTCGCTGATCCTGACAGGTGCTCAAGGTTAGGAGCCATCTCTACAATGCTTACGTCATGACCATGCTGCCCCAGATCAATGGCGCATTCTACCCCAACAGCGCCAGCCCCTATGATAACGGTCTTTCCATTAATCCTGACCTTTCCTGTGCATGCATCAGGGGCCCAGTGAACATGGGATTTATTGATACCCGGAAGCTTTGGAACTATTGGCCTTGAACCGACAGCAATGATGATGGCATCATAATTTTCCCTGTCCAGTATCTCCTTTGTTGCCTCTGTATTAAGAAGCACCTTTGCCTTTGCCTTTTTTGTCTGGTGTTGCAGGTAAGAAAGATAATCTTTAAAATCCTGTTTAAACGGATGAACTGAACCGGGCACAATCAACCCCCCTATTTTGTCTGTCATTTCATAGAGGGTAACATCATGTCCGCGGTCAATGAGTGTCAGCATGGCAACAACGCCTGCAGGCCCTCCGCCCACAACAGCCACTCTTTTCTTTTTCTCTGCCTTTTTCACCTTGCCATCCGGAAACTCCCTTTCATTTCCAAGGTAAGGATTCACAGCACAATTTATAACAGCAGGGATCATGAGCCTTTTTCCGCAATACTGGCAGCGGAGACATGGACGGTGATCATCTTCCATACCCAGCGCATACTTGCGCGGCATTTCAGGATCAGCCAACAGAGGGCGGCACATGGCAACAAAGTCCGCCTTTCCTGATGCAATGATCTCCTCTGCCATACGGATATTCATTATGGAGCCGACCGTTGCCACCTTAAGATTCGGGAATGCCTTTTTCACATCAGCCGCATAATGAACATTGTACATCCTGTCCATCATGTAGTTCTGCCACCAGTTGCGCATATATTTAATCTCACCGTGAAGACCAGCCGAGACATGCAGGATATCAAGTTTATCTTTGATGAGGTCAATATATTTAAGTGTCTCATCAAAATGCATGCCATTAGGATTGATCTCATCAGCCGAGATACGCATCTCAATAACAAAATCATTACCGCACATCTCACGCACCTTGTCCAGAACCTCTATGGTGAACCTGGCCCTGTTCTCAAGAGATCCGCCATATTTATCTGTGCGTTTATTATAGAGGGGGCTTGAAAACTGGGAGATGAGGTTGCCATGCCCGCCATGGATCATAACCATGTTAAACCCGGCCTTTTTACAGCGAAGGGAGGCAGCGCCATATTTATAGACCGTTGAATCTATCTTGGCCTGATCCATTTCAATAGTCGGTCTGGGCTCCCTACCCGCCATTTTGGCACGCCATTTCTCTATTGGCGGAATGAATGATGATGCGCTGTAGGCAGGTTTGCCTGTTCTGTCAGGGTCTGAATCCTTGCCATTGTGGTTTACCTCAAGGTTGGGCTGCGCACCAAAATCAAGACACGCCTCCACATAACGTGTTAATGGCAGTATGCAGTCATCAGAGCTCAGATCAAGCTGACGCTCTTCATCACGGGCCTCCTTGTAATCTATCATTGAATTGCCGACATTAATTACAGCTGCCCCGCCCCTGGAAAAAGATCTAAACATATCTACAAATTCGCTTGTCACCTTTCCCTCATCATTCGCCAGGTTGGGCGAGGGTGGAGCGAGCATTATGCGGTTTTTGAAATCAACACCCCTGATTCTTATGGGTGAAAAAACATGTGTATACTTTGATCCCATTTTTTCTCCTTGCGAAATAGTGTAATCCCAAATAGCCTTAATATTTATAAGGGAGCGTACTTCAAAATTGGCTTAACAGTCAAGCATCTTTCATTATTTAGTTCATATCCCAGAACCGTTACTGAATTCCTCGCTGAAATGGGAAAATATCCTATATATTTCACGCCTGTTTTCCTCAAGGCTGCCCTTATTATCCATCGTCATGCCCTGATTTTTTTCTACCTCTGCAAGCCTGTTTTCCATGGTTTCAAGCTGGCGACCCATAAAGCGGAATGCATCGGCAATAGGGTCAGGGAGCCTGTTTTCAGTGATCTCCTGAAGCTCCTTACCGGAAAAACCCATTCCCAGCCTTGCCGGAACGCCTATTGCCACAGCGCATTCAGGGACATCTTTAATAACAAGAGATGCCGCCCCTATCCTTGCCCCGTCACCTATGTGAATTGGACCAAGTATAATGGTTCCTGCACCGATCATCACATTGTTGCCAATGGTCGGGTGCCTCTTTTTCTTCTGAAGGGTAACCCCGCCCAGCAACACACCATGATACATGAGCACATCATCACCTATCTCGGATGTCTCGCCAATAACAACCCCTGCCCCATGGTCAATAAAAAATCTTCTGCCTATAACAGCGCCGGGGTGTATTTCAATATTGGTTAAAAACCTTGCAAAATGTGAGATAAGGCGTGCGCATAATCTAAAGTTTCTTTTCCATAAATTGTGGGCGATACGGTACATCCACACTGCATGAAGCCCCGGATAGCAGGTAAGCACCTCTATCACACCTCCTGCAGCAGGGTCTTTTTTAAAGACAGTCTCTACATCCTCTTTGATTCTCTGGTAAAATTTAAATTCCCTTTTCATTTTCTCTCCTCCCCGCTACTCAGTATAAATATGGCATTAAGGGCAAAAAGATTCGGGAAAAATTTTACTTCCCTGTGTTCCCCAATAAAATAACTCGCAGCGATAGTGATTTTTTTTTGAATACAGAAATCCCTGAAGTCAGTGACGCTCAGAAACCTGACATTGGGTGTATCAAACCATGAATATGGCAATGATTTGGTAACAGGAGCCCTGCCTTTCAAAAAGAGCATCAGCCTTGATTTATAATAGGCAAAATTTGGAAAGCCTATAATAATCTTATTGCCTATACGCAGGGCCTCCTGTATCAAGGTGTCAACATTTTTTATCTCTTCCATACTCTGGTTTAAAATTACATAATCAAATGAGTTATCAGGATATTCCCTTAGACCGCTTTCAATATCATCATGGAACACAGAGAGCCCCTTTTTAATGCATTCCTGTATTGCACTGTCATCCTTTTCAATGCCCTGGGCTATTGCATGTTTTTCATGCGTAAGGAGATGAAGCAGGTCGCCTTTACCGCACCCCAGGTCAAGTATCTTTGCCCCCTTTTCCACAATAGAAAAAATTATCCTGTGATCAAGCCGGACATTACTTGATATCATGATTACCCCTCTCCATAAGATCATTGTAGCTCTTCTCAAGAAAATGTCTTATCAGGGTTGTCTCCTCATCTGTCTCAACCAGAAAGGCATCATGACCGTAAGTGGAATTCAATTCACAATAAGTTGCATTTACATGCCTCTGTTTTAAAAGCCGAACAATTGCCTGTGACTGGGCAGAAGGGTAGAGCCAGTCCGATTTAAATGATATTACCATAATCCTGGCATCAAGCCTCTTCCCCTGCGGGATCAGCCTTCCGCCTGAGAGATCAAAGTAATCAAGGGCCTTTGTCAGATAGATATAGGAGTTGGCATCAAAGCGTTTGACAAAATTTGCGCCCCTGTAATGGAGATAACCCTCCACCTCAAACTCCGGGTCAAAATTGAAATTAAGTCTCCCCTTTTTTAGCCTTCTTGAAAATTTTTCCTCCATGGACTGGTCGCTCATAAATGTGATATGGCCTATCATACGGGCCACTGCAAGCCCCTTTTCAGGCTGGCCAAATTCATAATAATCACCATCACGCCATGTGGGATCAGCCATAATTGCCTGCCTGGCCACTTCATTAAAGGCAATCTGCTGGGGTGAATGTTTAAGCGTAGTCGCAACAGGGATGGCAGACCTGATAAAGTCAGGGTATGAGGCAATCCACTGGAGTGTCTGCATGCCGCCCATTGACCCGCCTGCAACACTTAAAAGATGTTTGATACCCAGAGAGTCTATAAGATGCTTCTGGGCATTGACCATATCGGAGATAGTGATAAATGGAAAATCCAGTGCGTAGGGCCTTCCTGTTACAGGATTAATGGAACCGGGGCCTGTTGACCCCTTGCACCCACCTATCACATTTGAACAGATAATAAAATATTTGTCAGTATCAAATGCCTTGCCAGGCCCTATCATATCATCCCACCATCCGGGGTTATCCTGACCTTCATGCACACCTGCCGCATGGGCATCGCCTGAAAGGGCATGGCACACAAGGATGGCATTTGATTTATCTCTGTTGAGCCTTCCATAGGTCTCATATGCCAGTGTTATCGGGCCTAATGACTCTCCGCTTTCAAGCATCATCGGGGAATCAGCTCCTCCAAAGGTATAATAAGAGGTTTCTACCACGCCGACGCTCTTTCCCTGATTATCATTATCTCTTTTCTTAACCATTTATAGTAACCTGTTATTCCTGAAACAGCCAGGTTGAAAGATAGCGCTCACCTGTATCGCAGATAACAGTCACAATATTTTTGCCTCTGTTTTCCGGCCGTTTAGCTACCTCAAGGGCTGCCCAGACATTACCTCCGGCAGATATGCCGCCCAGAATACCTTCAAGTCTGGCTAATTCCCTTGCTGTCCTGCCTGCATCTTCTGCCTTCACCTGTATAATTTCATCAATGATTTCCCTGTTAAGCACGCCGGGAACAAACCCTGCGCCTATGCCCTGAATCTTGTGCGGGCCCGGGCAGCCTCCTGAGAGCACCGGTGAGGCCTCAGGCTCAACCGCTATTGCCTTGAATCCGGGTTTACGTTTCTTGATCACCTCGGATACCCCTGTTAAGGTGCCGCCTGTTCCTACTCCAGCAACAAGGATGTCCACATTACCGTCCGTATCATTCCAGATCTCCTCTGCTGTGGTCTTCCTGTGGATTTCAGGATTGGCCGGGTTATTGAACTGCTGCGGAATATAACTGTCAGGTATAGTCTTTGCCAGTTCTTCAGCCTTTTCCACTGCACCCTTCATACCCTTTGCACCTTCAGTAAGCACCAGTTCAGCGCCAAGTATCTTTAAAAGCTGCCTTCTCTCCATGCTCATGGTCTCAGGCATGGTCAGCATAAGCTTGTAACCCCTTGCAGCAGCAACAAATGCCAGGGCAATACCTGTGTTTCCGCTCGTGGGTTCTATTATTACTGAACCCTTTTTAAGAAGTCCTTTCTTTTCAGCATCTTCTATCATTGCAAGACCAATACGATCCTTTACGCTCGAAAGGGGATTAAATGTCTCCATCTTAACAAGCACAGTTGCGTTAAGATCCTGGGTCATACGGTTAAGCCTTACCAAAGGCGTATTGCCCACTGTCCTTGTAATGTCATCATATATCCTGCCCATATGAATCCTCCCTATACTTTTTCTAATGCCTGTTCAATATCATTAATTATGTCATCAATATGTTCAATGCCTATTGAGAGCCTTATAAAGTCAGGCGTTACCCCTGTTGCAAGCTGCTCTTCGGCTGAAAGCTGCTGATGTGTTGTTGTGGCAGGGTGTATTGCAAGGGACTTTGCATCACCTATATTTGCAAGGTGTGATATCAGTTTAAGTGAATCAATAAATGTCTTTCCCGCCTCCTTACCGCCCTTTATCCCGAAACCAATGATAGCGCCTGCCCCGTGTTTAAGGTATTTCTTTACCCTATCCTTTTCAGGGCTGCCATCCAAACCGGGATAGTTTACCCAGTTTACCTTCGGATGTTTTTCAAGATATGCTGCCACTGCAAGGGCATTTGTTGAATGTCGCGGCATTCTAAGGTGCAGTGTCTCAAGCCCCTGTAAGAACAGGAATGCATTAAATGGGGAGAGTGCAGGGCCAAGATCCCGTAGAAGTGTTACCCGCGCTTTAAGTATATAGGCCAGATTCCCGACGGGCTTTAATGCCTCCACGAAGTTTATACCGTGATAGCTCGGGTCAGAATCTGATATAAGCGGGAACTTGCCGTTTGTCCAGTCAAACCTGCCTGAGTCAACTATTACCCCGCCCAGGCTTGTGCCGTGCCCGCCAATAAATTTGGTGGCAGAGTAAACTACTATATCAACTCCAAACTCTATGGGTCTAAGGAGATAGGGTGACACGGTATTATCAAGTACAAACGGGATACCGTTTTTATGGGCAATCGCTGATAAACCCTCAAAGTCTGCCACATCAAGCTTGGGGTTTCCTATGGATTCTGCATAGATTGCCTTTGTCTTTGGCGTTATTGCCTTTTGAAACGCATCAAGGTCATTTGATTTGACAAATTTTACCTTTACACCGAGACGTGGAAAGGTGTGATGGAAAAGGTTATAGGTGCCGCCGTACAGGTTATCTGCAGAGACTATCTCGTCCCCTGCCTGTGCAATATTTAAAAGTGAAAGAGTTATTGCAGACTGCCCGCTTGCTACCGCAAGAGCCCCTATGCCCCCATCAAGAGCAGCCATCCTCTTTTCAAACACATCAGTAGTAGGGTTCATGAGCCTTGTATAGATATTCCCGAATTCAACCAGCCCAAACAGATTGGCAGCGTGTTCACTGCTTTTAAAATTATATGATGTTGTCTGGTATATGGGCACAGCCCTTGACCCTGTAGTCGGGTCAGGCTCCTGGCCTCCATGCAGCGCCAGTGTCTCTACCTTTAAGTTACTGTCTATAGAAGTCATCTTTTTGGCTCCTCTATTTATTATTTCTGTAAACAGGCGATATCTCCCTCAATCTTTTAACAATGCCAGGGAGAGTTTCGATAACATAATTCACATCCTCCTCTGTTGTATCTCTTCCGAGTGTGAAACGAAGGGCGCCATATGCTGTATCCGGTGATACACCTGTCGCTGTCAGCACATGAGACGGCTCAAGGCTCGCAGAAGAGCATGCAGACCCTGTGGAACAGGCAATGCCCTCCATATCAAGGTATAAAAGCAATGATTCTCCTTCCACATAATCAATAGAAACATGTACGTTGTTTGATAGCCTCTGTGCTGGATGCCCGTTCAGTCTGGTGCCTTCTATATTATCAAGGATTCCCCTGATCAGTTTATCCCTTAAGGCCGTAATCCTTATGGTTTCTTTATCAAGATCAAGCAAGGCGAGTTCAGCGGCCTTCCCTAGCCCTATAATACCTGGCACATTGTGAGTTGAGGCCCTTCTGCCGCGCTCCTGTTCGCCGCCGTGCATAAAGGGTGTAATCCTTGTGCCCTTTCTAATATAAATAAACCCCACCCCTTTTGGGCCATATATCTTATGCCCTGAAGCGCTCACAAGGTCCAGATTAAATGCATCTACATTTAGAGGCATACGGCCCAGGGTCTGCACAACATCCGAATGGAAAATAATACCCCTTTCACGGGCAATAGCGCCTATCTCTTTTATAGGCTGAATAGTGCCTATTTCATTGTTTCCATGCATAATGGAGATCAGGACCGTCTCATTTTTAATAGCCTTTTTGACATCTGATGGGTCAATAAGACCCCTATAATCAACAGGCAGACGTGTTATTTCAAACCCGCTTTTCTCAAGAAATCGGCATGGTTCAAGTACGGCGTGATGCTCAATAGCGGATGTAATAATATGCCTCCCCTTATCCTGTTTGGCAAAAGCCACACCCTTTACCGCAAAATTATCACTCTCTGTTCCGCCACTGGTAAATACTATCTCATCCGGGGTAGCACCTATGGATAAGGCAACCTTTTCCCTGGCCGCCTCCACAGCATTTTTGGCCTTCTGCCCGAATGTGTGCAGACTGGAGGGGTTGCCAAAATTTTCAGAGAAAAAAGGGAGCATCTCATCCAGCACCTCTTTTCTTACAGGCGTTGTAGCCGCATAGTCCATGTATATCTGTTTCATAATAACTCCTGCTGATTGAAATATTTATTTAATATATGAGTGATGATCATTATTACCCCACGCAGATCATATCTCGTAATTTACATTTTTATTTTTTTTGTTAATGGATTCATCAGCCATTTGAGCAAGTGTAACCTCGCTCATAGCCCCGGCGATTTTATCACCGATATTCATCCACACATCCCTGATGGAACAAAGGGAGGTGCGTTGACAGGTTGAAGGATCACGCACACAGTCAACAAGACAGGTTTCACCTTCAAGCACATCCACCACCTCTTTAAGTGAAATAGTTTTTGGATCACGTGCAAGGGTATATCCGCCATTTGCACCGCGCGCAGAAAACACAAGCCCTGCCGAGCGAAGGGGTATTACTATAAGGCTCAGATATTTCTCGGATATCCCCTGCTCTGAGGCAATATCCTTTAAAAAGAGAGAACCCTCTCCATATCGCTCTGCCAGTGCAACCATTAGTCTTACACCGTATCTCACTCTTGTAGAAAGCTTCATATTACACCCTTAAACTACTTTTACTATCGTTTTACTAGTAATTAAAATTTTGGCAGTTTTTGTCAAGTAATTTTTATGAGTACTCGCGTTCTTTTTTTTGGATATTATGTTTTTTCCTGATTAATGAATGGTTTATAACATGACCTTTTTCAGTTGTCTTTTCAATCATCATGGTATGCCTTCTACCTGTTATTCCAAAGTTCTCAATCCCTGTTGACATGCAGAAGCCCCAGTATTACAATGCACATAAAGTAATACCTGCATACAAAGGAGTTTTCAATGCCCAGAATAACCAGTAAAGGCCAGGTTACCATTCCACAGGAGATAAGAGAAAAATTCGGGTTTCAGCCCGGAATAAACGTTGAAATTATTACAGAGGATAATAAAGCGATTATTATTAAAAGCACTGCCAGAAACCCTTTCATGGAATGGCTTGGCAGGGGTGGAAAGCAAACAAAAAAGGAAATTGATAATTTCATCGACATCTTGCGAGGAAGAACAGATGGATAATATTGTTGTCGATACAAATCCTCTTGTATATATCTATAATGCTGACCCTGATTTTGGAAAGGATTATGCTATATTACTTGGTAACCTGTCGGAAAAAAATAATTTGGTTATTCCCAAGATAGTATATGGTGAATTGAGCCTGATTTTTCATGATGTAAGCGAGCTGGACACCTTCCTTAATGATACTGGCATAATCATCAGTGAAATAAAGCAATCATCATATCTTGTTGCCGCTGAACGATGGGCGATATACAGCAAACGCCGCATAGTGATCTGTAATAAATGCGGCTGGAAATTAGACCCGTTAAAATGCGGAAAATGTGGAACAACAATAAAATACAGACAGCATATCCTGACAGATTTTTTAATCGGTGCATTTGCTATAGAGAATAAAAACAGAAAGATTGTTACACATGATTTCGGTTATTACAGTGCCTATTTCCCGGAATTGAATATTATCTCAACAGTGTGAAGGTTTTAATCTATCCCTTTGTTACACCTTAAGAAGCCTGCGGGGTAATTAAAACCATCAAACGAAAATAAAATCGAGATCTATAAAGATTTGATTTTATTTAGTACCAATCATAGAAAATAATACGCAAAATGATCCTGTGTTAAAAAATGGCAAAGGAAATTTAGATGAATCGATCAAAGGTGCATGTTGCTGTCTCATGGTTTTTCATAATCGCAGCTATTGTTTTTATTCAGTTTACAATATACCAAAAAAGCCTGGAGAGGACACTGGAAGACTCTGTTTTGAATATGCAGATACAGATGTCCGGGAAATATTTAATCGGCATCAAGCAGGTCGCAGGGAAAAACCCGTTGCTTACGAATCGTCTTACCCAATTGGAAAAGGAATATAAAATAAACCAGAATAGGAATAAATATCTTTCAAGTATTCCCATCCTTGCTGAAATATCCGGACGAGAGGCAGCTTTACAGGAGATTAAACAAATGGCGGTTGATCCGGCTGGCATCATAGATGGTAAAAACCTGCCCATATTCTATAGGCTGTATAATGATGGCAGCGCTTCACTTGATTCAGAACAGCTTCTTGTTATCAAAGAGTATGGCTGGGTCGGAAGGCTCGCATTAAGTCAGGATAAACCGGACAGCGACCCTGACCGCCAGGCAGTCCTAAAGTCAGCCTTTCGTATGGTGATGTTATTGGGGCTATTCACAATAATGTTTATGGCAGCTCTTGTTTGCGGAGTGATTCTCCTTATCATCGCCATTGTACAGTTGGCGAAGGGTAATATCAAAAGTCATCTTATGATAACAGAAAGCCCGTTAAATGCGCTGATCGAGGCCTTTGCCATTTATCTTGCACTTTCCACCATGTTGCCATTATTAATGCGGATAATTGTTCCTGGGTTTAATGGAGTAATACTGGCATCAATTTTTGCAGTTTTTTTGCCAATTCTATGGCCGTGGATTAGGGGCATGGGATGGCAAGATTATCGTAATGCAATCGGGTGGAATAGCGGAAAAGGCATTTTTCGTGAAGTTTGCGCAGGGATTGCCGGCTTTATTGCCGGCCTGCCGCTTCTGATCATGGCCCTTATTGCTGTAATTATATTGATCAAATACACCGGGAAAGCTCCTGCACATCCGGTTGTATTAAACCTCAGCAACAACCCACTCTATTTGTTTTTACTGGCCTGCATATATGCCCCTTTTACTGAGGAGACCCTGTTCCGCGGAGCGCTATATGGATATTTACGCAGCTCTTTAACGTGGCTGGTATCAGCCATTACATCAAGCCTTATTTTTGCAATCCTCCACCCGCAGGGATGGGTAGCCATTCCTGCGATTGGCGTCATAGGATTCAACCTCAGCGCTATCCGGGAGTGGAGAGGATCTGCTATAGCATCAATGACCGCACATGCCCTGAACAACGGGTCGGTTATCATGATTCTTGTTGTTACCATGATGTAATTGTAATGCTGGATTGGCATTACGTAAACATTTCCCCTATTCATCTTAATAGAGGGTTTATAGAATATGTGAAAAATTGGCCCGAATGGTGAAGCTCATTTTTCTAAGGGCGGAATTTTTTTATTTGTATCTCTTTTAAGATATTATAATGCTTATCATTAGCAGTCAAAATTGGCTGCCCATATAAAATAGCAGTGGCTCCAATCAAGGCATCTGCCAGAAGAATAGAGTGGCCTAAATAATATTGTTCGATAAAAAACATTGCTTTAACAGAGATTTCTTCAGAAATGTAATAGATCTTTGTTCCCCAGTTGTGCAAAGCCTTACGCAAGGTATTCAACTCGTTTCTATTTCTCATCCCCTGCACAAGTTCCATATAGGTAACCACAGATATTGAAAAATCACCTGCCTCCTCAATAGCCTTGTATGCCTTTTTATTCCCCTTCATGTACCAGATAAGCACATCTGTATCTATGATCATCTAATATCTTCTTTTTCTGATTCCCATTACATAATCATTAACATTACCGATTTTATCATTATCCTTCCATATCCCAAATAAATCAGTCTCTGACTGACCTTTTTTCTGTTCACTATAGGGTATGAGCTTGGCACAAGATTTTCCTCTAAAGGTAATTATGATCTCCTCCCCGCGATCAACTGCATTTAATAATTCTTTTGAGTTAAATCTTAATTCCTTGGCTGTTGCTTTCATATATTTGCTCCTGATACTCAAGTTTATATTCAATAGTATAAACTCTAATAATATTAAGGTCAATTTTTTTGGTTATCCTCCAAACCATTTTAACATTTTTTTAATACCATTCTTGCTATAGAAATAGTGTAGAGATATGGTGAATATGAAAATTGAAACAGCGTTGAGTTCTAAGGTAGATGCTAACACATTGGCAAAACTTCATTTCAAGATAACCATTTTTCCTGTTATCCAGGTTCTCAATAATCAGATCATATCTGTTGAAAATCAATAACAGCAAAGGTCTTTATGTTTTTACCTTTTTACCTACGTTCTTCCTTGCAGAAGAACAAGAACCCAGATAGCGCGGTTAAAGGAGATCTGGGAAGATGCCAATGAATCAATAGGATGTGAAGCAGGTGATGCTATCCAGTTTGGGGCCAAGATAATGGTTGAAGAGTTGCAGAAGATAAGGGAATCCATCAATGCGATAGATGAGCTGATAGAAAAGATCTGTTCAGGTTTTCCTGAATACCAATATCTTTTGACTATACCCGGGTTTGGCCCTGATGTTTCGTCAAAGGTGCTTGGGGCCATAGGAAACCCCTTAAGGTTTGACAATGGCAAGCAGGTATTAAAACTGGCAGGGTATGACCTGAGTGCAAGCAGAAGCGGAAAGCCATCTGACTTTGCCATACCGAGAATATCAAAGAGAGGGAATGCCTATCTGAGGTATGCTCTTTACCAGGCAGCCCTGATAGCCTCAACACGTAACAAATACTTTAAGAGATATTATGCCAATCAGCTTAAAGGCAGAGAACGTGAAAAGGGAATACATACCAAGATGAAGGTGAAGCTTGCAGCAAAGATGTTGATAATAGCCTGGACATTGATGAAGAATAAAGAGCCGTTTGACCCGGCTTATTTGAATATAGAATAAAGATATAGACCAGTTCGGCGAGAGAGCCCGATTACGGACGTTGAGGCCGAAAGGACCTCTGGAGGGACAATACAGGGCCTCTCGTTAAAATTCTATAACCTGGATAAGGGATTATTGGTGATTGTCTAAGTGCAATACACCGCATTTATAACGATCAGGTAAAGGGTTTGCCTTAACGGGAGAATCGCCGATTTTTTTAAAGCCTTTATGGCTGGAGGGGTAAGTATACCCTGAAAATCCCACCCCTCCAACTAACTGGATTCACTTGTTTTATTTTTTACCTTGACAGGAGATTATAGTCGCGGTAGGAATGTCGATTACTCGGCACCCCCCGCACAGATCCCGGCGTGCAATGCTATTGCACCGGGCTCTTGCCTATGGTTGTGACGCAAAGCCTTTGCCACGGTTGTTGATGAGTGACCTTTGCTGGTGGAATCCATTTCTTCAGATACTTATTAAACTTCTCCCATGTCAGCTTATAACCCTTCTGGCTTCTCTTCCTTAATACTTTAAGCCAGATTCTACTCACCTCCGTGCGGAACTTACTCAGACAGCTTCTATTGCCTGGTACGCCAAAGTAGTTAAAGTGTCCCTGAATTACAGACTTAAGCCATTTACCTGTTTCTGCCACAGGGGCATGCATCCGCCTCTTCAGTTCCTCCTTTACCTCTTTTATCTTCCTGCGCATCCGGCTTCTTATGGTCTTTCGCTCTATCGTAAAGTAACCGGTCTTGGGGTTCTTTGAACAAATATGGGTGAACCCCAGAAAATCAAATGTCTCCGGTTTCCCTTCACCTCTTTTCTCCCGATTCGCTTCAGCAAACCTTCCAAACTCTATAAGGCGTGTCTTGTCATGGTTTATTTCCAGTCCGAACTTTAACAGCCGTTCCTCTAATTCCTTAAGAAACCTCTCTGCCTCTTCACGGTACTGAAACCCCATAACAATGTCATCAGCGTATCTGACCACCAGCACATCTCCTTTTGCTTCGGTATTTCGCCATTTATGCACCCATAAATCAAAAACATAATGCAGGTACACATTTGCCAATAGCGGGGATATCACCGACCCTTGAGGAGTGCCTCTTGTCGTCTTCGACCATTCGCCATCTTCTGAGACCCCTGCCCTTAGCCATTTCCTTATCAGTCTAAGCATCCTTGGATCAGCTATGTGATGTTTCAGAAACTCCATCAGCCACCCATGTTCCAGACTGTCAAAGAAACTTCTAATATCCAGGTCTAATTGTCCTTTACCACAGTACTATCGTAAAATCGAATAAATCCTACCGAAAAGAAAG
>CAYWRH010000076.1:0-19567 GCA_964460435.1 uncultured Desulfatiglans sp. | reverse complement strand
AGAAGCAAGCGCCCTGATAATAGAAAGAATTTAAATTATTTATAAATATTAAAAGGAGGAAGGCATGGAAGTAAAGATAAACAGAGACTCCCTTTTTAAATCAGTATCAAAGGTACAAAGCATATTAGAGAAGAGAAGCAACATGCCTATTCTATCAATGATACTTATCTCTGCTGATGATAGATATGTAAATATATCTGCTACAGACCTTGAGATAAGCATGCAGCAGAAAATAGAGGCAAATGTTATTGCAGCAGGCAGCATAACTATTTCAGGTAAAAAACTTTTTGAGATATTAAGAGAAAGTAAAAGCAATGATATATTAATAAAGGAAAAGGAGAATAATTGGGTATTTATCTCTGATGATAAGACCCAGTACAACCTTGCCTGCATGTCAGCTGACGAATACCCTGTTTTTGTTGAGCCTGAGGATGTTGATATGGTTGAGATGGAATGCACTGCCCTTGCGGACATGATAAATAAAACCATATATGCCATTACCCTTGAAGAGGCAGGTTATAAACTTTCCGGTGTATATACTGAAAGGATCAAGAGAGATGATACTTACTTTTTAAGGATGGTATCAACTGACGGCCACCGCCTTTCTCTTTCAGATAAACAGATAAATAATCTTGATAACATAAAGATGGATAAAGGCGTGATGATACCAAAGAAAGGTTTGCTTGAACTTAACAAGCTTGCATCTGAAGGTGAAAAGATAAGTATTGGTTTTAAAGAAAACAACTGTGTGGCAAAAAATGAAAATTCTCTTGTTGTAATAAGGCTTCTTGAAAGCAAATTTCCTGATTACAGAGAGGTTATATCCATAGAGTTGAAAAACAGCCTTTCAGTAAACAGAAACGAGCTTCTTGATGGCATGAAGAGAATGATGATTCTAAGCAGCGAGAGCACCAAGGGTGTGCAGATAACACTTGAGAATAACATCATGGAGCTTGTCTCAATAAACCCGGATCTCGGGGATGTTAAGGATCATATCAAGATCAACTACCCTGGCGAAATAGTAGAGATGGGTTTCAATTCAAAATATTTTGTTGATGTGCTCCAGTCCATGCAAAGTGAAAATGTAATAATTGGATTTAATGATAATTCAAGTCCATGCATGTTAAGGGGAGAGGATGATAAAGGCTTTCTTGGTCTGATTATGCCTATGAGGATTTAAATGGAAGAAAAAGAGATTAGCTATAGTGCGGAGGACATAAAGGTACTTGAGGGTCTCTCTGCAGTAAGAAAAAGACCTGCAATGTATATAGGTAATACCTCATTTGAAGGGTTGCACCATCTTGTCTGGGAGATTGTTGATAACAGCATAGATGAGGCAATGGGCGGGTTTTGTGATTTTATAGATATAAAGGTTCTTGCTGACGGAAGTATAAGCGTATTTGATAATGGAAGGGGCATCCCTGTAGAGATGCATAAAACAGAGGGTGTGCCAGCCCTTGAAGTGGTTATGACCAAACTGCATGCAGGCGGTAAATTTGACAATAAGAGCTATAAGGTGTCAGGCGGGCTTCATGGTGTGGGTGTTTCAGTTGTTAATGCCCTTTCAGAGGTCTGCGAGGTAGAGGTGCATAAGGGTGGAAAGATATATTATCAGAGATATGAACGCGGTGATGTTAAGTGCGAGATGAAGATAATAGGCGAAACCACCAGGAAGGGCACCAAGGTCACCTTTAAGCCTGACCGTGAGATATTTGAGGTGCTTGAGTATGATTTTGAGACCATATCAAGAAGGATGAGGGAACTAGCCTTTCTTACAAAGGGGATCAGGATCAAGGTAACAGATGAAAGAACAGGAAAAAAGAATGATTTTATGTTTGAAGGGGGAATTATATCCTATGTAGATTTTCTAAATAAAAATAAGGAACTCCTCCATTCACCTCCAATATATCTAACCGGAGAAAAGAATGATATTATCATGGAGCTGGCGCTCCAGTATAATAACTCATATAAGGAGATAATGCTCACCTTTGCCAATAACATAAACACCATAGAGGGCGGCAGCCATCTTATAGGTTTTAAGTCTGCACTTACAAGGAGCATAAACCAGTATCTTACAAGCTCCCCAAAAGGGAAGAATTTTAAGGAAAAGCTTAGCGGAGATGATGTAAGAGAGGGTCTTACCGCAGTACTGAGCGTGAAGCTGCCGAATCCGCAGTTTGAGGGTCAGACAAAAACAAAGCTCGGAAACAGTGAGATAAAGGGGCTTGTGGAGGCCCTTGTTAATGAAGGGTTAAGCAACTACTTTGAAGAGAACCCGAAGGTAATAAACACCATACTTGAAAAGGTCATGGAGGCAGCCAGGGCCAGGGAGGCAGCCAGAAAGGCAAGAGACCTTGCAAGAAGAAAGGGCGTTCTTTCCAGTAATTCCCTTCCCGGTAAACTTGCTGACTGCCAGGAGACAGACCCCGCCTTGAGCGAGATATTCATAGTAGAGGGAGAATCTGCAGGGGGTTCTGCAAAACAGGGGAGAGACAGAAGAAACCAGGCCATACTTCCATTAAGGGGCAAGATACTTAATGTTGAAAAGGCCAGGTTTGACAAGATGATATCAAGCGAAGAGATAAAGGTGCTGATTACTGCCCTTGGGACAGGTATAGGAGAAAAGGAGTATGATATCAACTCCTTAAGGTATCATAAAATAATCATCATGACCGATGCCGATGTTGACGGTTCACATATACGCACCCTTCTTCTGACATTTTTTTTCAGACAGATGCCGGAAATTATCGAAAACGGCTATCTCTATGTTGCACAGCCTCCTCTGTACAGGGTGGCTGAAGGAAAGAGCGAGATGTATATCAAGGATGAAGATGAGTTTGATACCTATATCTTCAACAGGATATCAGAGAAAGAGAAGGTAAAGGTCTCTGATACCAAGGAGCTATCAGGGCAGAAGCTGGTGGATTTTTTAAAGGGGATAAAAAAGTTTTATGAAAATATGGAAAAGCTCACACATACCGGAATCAGCAAAAGGTTTATCGAATTTATGGCTGCTTTCGGTCCTTCTGATGTAAATATGTTTAAAGACAGGGAGTTCATGGAGGGGATTCTAAAGAGCCTTGAAGAAAAAAGATTCAGAGTCAGCGATATAAAGATATCTGAAGAGGACGGTGAGTATGAGTTTACTGTTTCTGAGGCCAAAAACGGTGGAAAACCCTCATTTATAAACTGGGATTTTTTCACATCACCCGAATTAAAGAACATGATATCCCTTTATAATAAACATCGTGAAAACATAGTTAGCGAGTATATCATTGATAACGAAGGGGAAGGCACAAAGGTTAAGGGCGCAGAAAGGCTGATTGCCGAGATAATGGAAAAGGCAAAGAAGGGGCTTACCATTCAGAGATATAAGGGCCTTGGAGAGATGAACCCTGATCAGCTCTGGAATACAACTATGGACCCTGAAAAAAGAAGGCTGTTAAGGATCAGGGTAGAAGATGCGGTTGATGCTGATGACATTTTCACTGTTCTTATGGGTGACAAGGTTGAACCCAGGCGTGAATTTATACAAAATAATGCGCTGGAAGTAAAAGAGCTGGATATATAAAAGAAAGGTAAAGGGCCCAGGGTACAGGGTGCAAGGGAAAAAAGATACCTGATGTAATAATCAGTTTTTGGAGAAAGAGATGAGTCTGGATACAACTAATACCACTGTAAACATCGAAGATGAGATGAAAAGATCTTATCTTGAATATTCCATGAGCGTTATTGTTCAGAGGGCGCTTCCTGATATACGTGACGGTCTCAAGCCGGTACACAGACGTGTACTGTATGGCATGTATGATCTGAAAAACTACAACAATAAACCATACAAGAAATCTGCAAGGATAGTCGGTGATGTTATAGGTAAGTATCATCCACATGGTGATGCAGCAGTATATGATACCATAGTAAGGATGGCACAGGATTTTTCCCTTAGATATCCTCTTGTAGACGGGCAGGGTAACTTCGGCTCCATAGATGGCGACCCGCCTGCTGCCATGCGTTACACAGAGGTGCGCATGACCAAGCTTGCACAGGATTTTCTATCAGACCTTGAAAAGGAGACAGTAGATTTTACACCGAACTATGACGGCTCACTCATGGAGCCCACTATACTTCCCACAACAATACCAAACCTACTTATTAACGGGACATCCGGCATTGCAGTTGGTATGGCAACCAACATACCCCCGCATAACCTCAGGGAGGTGTGTGACGCCATAATAGAGGTCATTGATCACCCTGAAGCAACCATAAATGACTTAATGAAGATAATCACAGCCCCTGATTTTCCCACAGCCGGTTATATTGTAGGAAGAAAGGGTATAAGGGAGGCATACCTTACAGGAAGAGGCATTATAAAGATAAGGGCAAAGGCATATATAGAGACGGTCGGGAAGCAGAAGGAAAGGGTTATTATCTCAGAGATACCATATCAGGTGAACAAGACAAAGCTCCTTGAAAGCATTGCTGAGCTGGTTAAGGACAAAAAGATAGAGGGCATATCAGATATAAGAGATGAATCAGACAGGGATGGCATGCGCATTGTTGTTGATGTAAAGCGCGATGAAAATGCCCTTGTTGTTATGAACCGCCTCTTTAAGTTCACACAGATGGAGAAGTCATTCGGCATCATCTTTCTTGCCCTTGTAAACGGGCGGCCGCAGACCCTGAATCTTAAGGAGATAATAGACCACTTTATCAATCACCGCCGCGAAGTAATAATAAGGCGCACCATATTTGACCTTAAAAAGGCAGAAGAGAGGGCCCATATAGTTGAGGGGTTAAGAAAGGCGCTGGATTTTCTTGATGAGGTTATAGCGCTTATAAGGTCTTCTGCAGACTCCAAAGAGGCAAAGGCAAGGTTAATGGCGGAGTTTGATTTTTCCGCTGAACAGTCACAGGCTATTCTGGACATGAGACTGCACAGGCTTACTGGCCTTGAAAGGGAAAAGCTGGATGAGGAATACAGGGGTCTTATACAGGACATTACACGCTTTAAATCTATTCTTGAAAATCCTGCAATGGTTTTACAGGTTATCCGTGAGGAGACAAAAGAGATAAAAGAGAGATATGGCGATGATAGGATGACAGAGATCATTGATCAGGATGAAGACCTCGATATAGAAGACCTTATTGCTGATGAAGACATGGCCGTCACCATTAGCCACAAGGGATATATCAAGAGAAACCCCATAAGCCTTTACAGGGCACAGAGGCGCGGTGGAAAGGGGCTTACCGGGGTTGTGCCCAAGGAAGAGGATTTTGTAGAACATCTGTTTGTTGCATCATCACATAATTACCTCCTCTTCTTTACAAACCAGGGAAGGGTATACTGGAAAAAGGTTCATGAGATACCTGAGGCAGGCAGGATGTCAAAAGGCAAGGCCATAGTGAATCTGCTTGAACTCCAGCCAGATGAAAAGCTTGCCACAGTCCTGCCCATAAAGGAGTTCAGTGAAAATTCATACATAGTAATGGCCACAAGGGAGGGTCTTGTTAAAAAGACAGACCTTATGGCATACTCTAACCCGAGGAGCACCGGCATAATAGCGCTTAAGATAAATGATAATGATGAGCTCATTTCTGTAAGGGTTACAGATGGAAACCATGATATCTTTATTAACACCAAACAGGGTAAATCCATCAGGTTTGCTGAAGAGGACCTTAGAGGCATGGGCAGGGTTGCTGCTGGTAACATAGGCATAAGACTTGAGGATGGTGATGAGGTTGTAGGCATGGATGCAATAAAGGAGGGCTCCACTATACTTACAGTCACAGAAAATGGCTTTGGAAAACGCACCAAGACAGAAGAGTACAGAAGACAGTCAAGGGGCGGCAAGGGCATCCTTACCATAAAAACCACAGAGAGAAACGGGAATGTGGTCTATTCTTACCAGGTAAACGAAACAGATCAGCTTATGATCATAACAGGACAGGGAAAGATAATAAGGCTGAGGGTTGCTGATATTTCAGTTATTGGGAGAAACACTCAGGGTGTTAAACTCATTGACCTGGCCCCCGGAGAAAAGGTGGTTGGCGTGGCCAAGGTGGTAGAAGAATAGGAAAAAAGGTCTACGGTTTTAGGTCTACGGTATAAGGTAAATGCCTTAAACCGTAGACCTTATACCGCAAACCGTAAATTGTGCGCCAGCGTTTAATTGACAGATGGTTGTATATTAATTAACGGACGGTCTGCCGTATAACAAATCCTGCAGCAGTTAAGGCATCTTTCGCTTTCCTTTTTTGCCGCCTCTTCGGTCAGCACCTGGTCAACCTCCACAAAGGACTTTATTCTCTCCTCAACAGGGAGTTCAACCATTTCAGCCCTGGGTTTTTTCTCGATCCCCTCCACATGGTCAAACATTGTCCCCTTTATATATGTGGACTTTTTGAGTTCGCCGGGCTCGCATTTAACCTCCTGGCCTGTAATGTACTGATGGATAGACCTTGCCGCCTTTCTTCCTCCGCCTATTGCCTCAACAACAAGGGATGGTCCGGTTGCAGCATCACCTGCTGAAAAGATAAAGGGTATAGATGTCTGCCAGGTGTCAGGATTTACATCAAGGGTGTTCCATTTGGTGGTTTTCAGCTCAGAAAGTTTCTCTTTTACCTTTTGGGCAAAGGCCAGATCAGGCGCCTGGCCAATTGCAGTGACTACCATATCTGTGGCTAGAAGGGTGGCAGAGTCCTTCACCGGCACGGGTCGTCTTCTGCCGCTTTCATCAGGTTCTCCTAGTTCCATCCTTTCATATTCAAGGTGGGTTACCTTTCCCTCTTCATCTCCCCTTACACGTATAGGTGCGGAGAGAAATAAAAATTCAACTCCCTCATGTTCGGCTGCCTCTATCTCGACCTTGTTTGCAGGCATCTCGTTTCTTGTTCTCCTGTAAACAATGTATACCTTTTCAACCCCATGACGTATAAGGTTTCTGCTGCAGTCAATAGCTGTATTTCCACCTCCGATAACAACAGCGGTTTTTCCCATGTGGATCTTTTCCCCCTTTGCCAGGCGGGAAAGGAAATCCATGCCGGTATAGCAGCCATAAAGGATTTCTCCCTCAACCCTTAAGGGAGAGTCCTTCCATGCGCCTATGCCAAGAAATATGGCGTCGAATCCGTCGGCAATAAGTGTCTCCAGATTATAATCCTTTCCAAAGGTGTGATTCGTTTTTGTCTCTATCCCAAGATTAAGAATCCCCTCTATTTCCCAGTCAAGCACCTTTTTGGGGAGCCTGTATTCAGGGATGCCATATCTGAGCACGCCCCCAAGCTTTGGCTTGGAGTCAAATATGGTAACATCATGGCCCAGCCTTTTAAGGAAAAAGGCACAGGTTAAACCGGCAGGCCCGCCGCCTACAATTGCCACCTTTTTGCCTGTTTTTTCAGGGGCAACAGAAACATGCATCCTTTTACCTGAATTCATCTCATAATCAGCGGCAAAACGCTTAAGCTGGTTTATGGAGACAGGCTCATCCTCTATACCCCTGCGGCAGTTTACCTCGCATGGGTGAGGACAGACCCTCCCGCATGCAAGAAGCAGGGGATTCCTTTCCCTGATTGTATGCACTGCCCCCTCATAATCGCCATTTCTGATTTGTGTTATATAACGCGGGATATTTATCTGGGCAGGACATGTCTGTGCACATGGCGCAAGGCAGTCATCCACTGTATTAAAATGGAGGAACCTGTCTGAAAGGGTCCTTACCTTAAGGATCTCTTTCGGGCATGCCTTTTCACATGCGCCGCAGCCCACACATTTTGACATATCTGTAACAGGATATCCGTCAGGGCCAAGGGTCAGAGCGCCGAACTGGCATGCCTTTACACAGTCCCCGAAACCGAGGCAGCCTATGCTGCATACACGTTTCCCGCCGTATATCATGCTCTGCGCCCTGCATGTATTAATGCCATCATATATATAGTGGTTGCTTGCCCTGTGACCTCCGGTACACAGGTTAAATGCCCTCTGGGGTTCAACAAGACTTGCCTTTATTCCCATTATTTCCGCAACCTTTAGAGCAGATTCATCTCCTCCAACCATGCAGACATTTACAGGGGCCTTTCCTGCTACAACAGCATGGGCAGCAGCAGCACAGCCTGCATAGCCGCAGCCGCCGCAGTTTGCGCCGGCCAGATTATCCTGAACCTTCTCTATCCTTGGGTCTTCATATACATAAAAGATGCGCGATGCAGCGCCTAATAAGAGCCCGCAAAAGGCTCCCAAACCTGCCATAAGAAGTGTTGCCTGTAACATTAAATATCCTTATAATCACATAAATAAAAGATTTTTATCACAATAAAATCAGAATTATATGACATGAAATTTTTGTGTCAAGCTTATAGAAGATGTGTCGGGTTTATCCTTGACGTTAAAAGCCAAGTTCAATAGAATCGCAACATTATTGCATAAACAGACATCAGAAAAAAAGGAACAATTATGGGAGAGACAGGTAAGGTTAAGATAGCGGCAATAGGGGCAGGGAGCTGGGGAACAACACTGGCCAATCTTCTCGCGGACAAGGGGCATATTGTTGACCTGTGGGTCAGGGAAGAGGATGTTTATGAGCAGATAAAAAAAAACAGGGTAAATGAGACATTCCTTCCCGGCATGAAACTTGTCGACTCCCTTAACCCTGTGAAGAGCTTTAAAGAGGCATTAAAGGATAAAGAGTTTATCATGATGGTTGTGCCCTCCCATGTTTACAGGGATGTGCTTATACAGATGAGGCCCTATCTCAAGCCCGGAATGCAGTTTATCTCTGCCACAAAGGGGATAGAAAACAATTCATTAAAGGTGATGTCAGAGGTGGCAGAGGAGATACTTGATACTGTTTATACAGATAGCTTTGCATGTCTTGCCGGCCCCAGTTTTGCGAATGAGGTGGTGGTAAAACAGCCCACAGCCGTAACGATCGCCTCAAGGGATATTGGCCATGCTACAAGGCTTCAGGCCATTTTTTCCACCAGCCTGTTTCGTGTATATGTAAGCGATGACCTTATGGGGATTCAGCTCTGCGGGGCGCTCAAGAATGTTATTGCCATTGCCGCAGGCATATCTGATGGCCTTGGATTTGGCCTTAATGCAAGGGCTGCCCTTATTACAAGGGGGTTAGCCGAGATAACAAGGCTTGGCGTAGCAATGGGGGCAAATCCCATGACCTTTGCAGGGCTGTCAGGCATAGGAGACCTTGTGCTCACATGCACAGGTGATTTAAGCCGCAACCGCACCCTTGGCCTCAAGATAGGCAAGGGGATGAAGCTGAATGATATAACCGGCGGAATGAGCATGGTTGCAGAGGGGGTAAAGACATCTATTTCCGCATATGAGCTGGCGAAAAAGATCGGTGTGGAGATGCCTATAACAGAACAGGTCTATGAAACCCTGTATAACGGGAAAAACCCGCTCATTGCGGTAAAGGAGCTTATGACAAGGGAACTCAAAAAGGAGCGTGAACACTAGCTCACACTTAAAAAATAATGGAGAACCTTGACCGGGAAAAGATAAAAGCTCTGCTTGGAAATTCTGTTTTCTCAGAAAATATATTTATACATAACAGTCTTCCATCCACGAACAATACAGCAAAGGAACTCTATATTCATGGCGCTCCTCATGGCACAATTGTCATGGCAGAGGAACAGACAGCCGGCAGGGGCAGGATGGCACGCAAATGGATATCTCCCCCGAATAAAAATATACTTGTCTCTATACTGCTTATACCTGATATAAAGCCGGAAAATGTCTATGCCCTCACCCTTGCCCTTGCACTATCCTCTATTGATGCCATAAAAAGGCTCTGTGGCTTTTCTGCCATGATAAAGTGGCCCAATGACATATATCTGAACAATAAAAAGTTGGCAGGAATACTGACTGAGTTCAGCATAAGAGGCGAGAGGCCGGCCTATGTTATCCTGGGAATGGGTATGAATGTGAACTGGTGCCCTAGTGAGGAATCAGGCATGCTGTTCACATCAACTAGCCTTGCAAAAGAGGCAGGGGTGCAGGTATCAAGAAACAGCCTTATTGCCGAGATATTAAAGAGATTCGAACATATATACAATGATATAACCGTTGAAAGGATGGATGAGTTCAATAGAAGGTGTAACAGCTTATCCCTGTTGACAGGTAAGATGGTCTCAGTGGATACAGGCGATGATATAGTATGCGGAAAGGTGGTTGGCCTTGATTATGACGGCGGGCTCATCCTCAATACAGGGCATGGAAAGGATAAAAAGATATTAAACGGGGATGTCTCCATAAGGTTTTGAAAACAGAATCTATTTTATTTGAAGGCATATACTTCTAACCGCATTCTTACATGATTCTAACAATTTGCTAACTATTGCTGTATACTATTCCAGGAAATTAACAGGAGCGTCTGATATGAAAAAGGAAAAGATACTTGTTGTGGATGATGAAGAGGATATCCTTGAGCTTGTAAGTTATAATCTTACAAGAGATGGGTACAATGTAATTTGTGCATCCACGGGCGAAGATGGCTTAAACACGGCCAAATCAAAGCTCCCTGACCTTGTTATACTTGACCTGATGCTTCCCGGCATGGATGGGCTTGATGTTGCAAGGGGCCTTAAAAACGACAAGAACACAAAGGATATACCTATTGTAATGCTAAGCGCAAAGGGGGAAGAGGCCGATATTGTTACAGGCCTTGAACTCGGGGCAGATGATTATATACCAAAGCCCTTTAGCCCCAGGATACTATCTGCAAGAATAAGGGCGGTTCTTCGCAGAAGGGCAAAACCTGAAGGAACAGGAAAGGAGATATTAGAGATCCACAATATTAAGGTCCATACCGGAAGGCATGAGGTGATGGTTAATGATGAACCTGTCCAGCTTACATTTACAGAGTTCGGCATCCTTGAATTTCTTATAAAGAGGCCGGGATGGGTCTTTACTAGAACCCAGATAGTGGATGCGGTAAAAGGGGATGACTATTTTGTTACAGACAGGTCAGTTGATGTTCAGATAGTTGGTTTAAGGAAAAAGCTTGGCCCGGCAGGAAAATATATAGAGACCGTACGCGGTGTAGGGTACAGGTTCAAGGAGTAAAAGGTGGCTAAAAAAAGAGCTCTGATCTGGGTGCTCTACCCATCATATCTTTTTATCATCCTTTTATCGATTGTTACCATGATATGGTATGCATCTGTATCTGAAAAAAAATTATTTCTGAAGCAGGTGGAAACAGACCTTGAGACAAGGGCAAGGTTTGTTCAGGGGATGATAGGAGACCCTGCTCTTTATTCTGATCATGCCGGTATTGACAGCATGTGCAAGAAGATCGGTAAGTCAACCGCAACAAGGATAACCATTATTCTGCCGTCAGGAAAGGTTATCGGCGATTCAGAGCGCGATCCGGCTGAGCTGGACAACCATAAAGACAGGCTTGAATTTATTGGGGCAGTAAAGAATAAAAAGGGTGTATCAACCCGTTACAGCCTCACCCTTAAAAAAAATTTTATGTATGTGGGCATACCGGTTTATTATGATAATAAGCTTCATACTGTAATCCGCACATCCATACCTGTTGATATAATCGATGAGGCTGTCAGTGCGATGCAACAGAAGATAATCCTGGCAGGGATCATAATTGCCATTTTTTCTGCGCTGGTATGTCTGTTCATCTCCCGGAGAATAAGCAGGCCAATAGAGGAGCTCAGAAAAAATGCCGAGGGCATTGCAAGGGGCGAATTCAGGTTTAATCAGCCAAAATCCCGCATATATGAAATAGGAAATCTCCATAATGCCATGAAGGTGATGGTTAAGGATCTTGAAGGTAGGATATCAACCATAACCAGGCAGCGAAACGAGATAGAGGTGATCCTGTCAAGTATGGAAGAGGGTATTATAGCGGTTGATAAGGATGAAAGGATTATAAGCCTTAACAGGGCAGCAGAAAAGATATTCGGGGTAAAAGGAACAGATGCCCAGGGCAAGAGTATCCAGGAGGCCATTAGAAACAAGACATTCCATGACTTTATATCAGATGTTATTAAAGGAAGTGAGCCGGTTGAAAAGGAGATCACACTATATCCCGGCGAGGAGAAGTTTATAAACGGCCATGGCACAAGGCTTGTTGACACCAATGGAAAGGAGATAGGGGCCCTTATAGTATTAAATGATATTACCAGACTAAAGAGGCTTGAAAATATAAGGCGTGATTTTGTTGCAAATGTCTCCCACGAGATTAAGACGCCTGTCACAGCCATTAAAGGCTTTGTAGAGACCCTCAAGGATGTCGGGGTAGATTCTGAAGAGGAGAGGGCGAGGTTTCTCGCTATCATCTCCAGACATGTGAACAGGCTGGAGGCTATTATTGATGACCTCCTTAAGCTTTCAAGGCTTGAAAAGGAGACAGAATCAGGTGAGGAGATACTGCTTGAGAATAACAATATTTTAAATATTATAGAGACAGCCGTGCAGGTGTGTTCACCTGTTGCTGAGGAAAAGCAAATAAAGATAAATATCACATGCGAAAAGGGGCTTAACGCAAAGGTCAATGCACCCCTTCTTGAACAGGCTGTGGTCAATCTTATTGATAATGCAGTAAAGTACAGCGATAACAATACAAAGGTGCATATAAAGGCATATGCAAAAGAGGAGATGCTCTATATTGAGGTGTCAGACGAGGGGCGGGGCATAGAAAGAGAACATCTGCCCAGGCTTTTTGAGAGGTTCTATCGCGTGGACAAGGCTAGGAGCAGGCAGCAGGGTGGCACGGGCCTGGGCCTTGCCATTGTAAAGCATATTTCACAGGCCCATCAGGGGTCTGTAAGCGTTGAAAGCACTCCCGGGAAAGGATCAACATTTACCATAAGGCTTCCAAAGGTATTAAAAAGGCAATAAAGATACACCATTCTTTTCAAGGTCAATATCTAACATAATCAAAATGGCCTCTTAATAATTATCTAACATGACAGGCCTATCTTATCCTCACAATAAATGTATACATAAGGAGAAAAGAATGGATAACAAAAGGGCAATACATAAACTATCAACGGTTCTGGATCTGTTTAATCATAATGAGGCAGGCATTAAAGGAAGACATGCAGTAAGAATAAGGTTTGATTATGACGGCGTCAATAACAGCCATGAATACACTGTGCTTAACAGGGAGATACCCAAGGAGTCAGCCGAGAGCATAATAGTGTGGCTTAACAGGAATGTTAAGTCTGAGGATATCATACAGGGTCTTAAGTCAAACATACTTGATGCCGGCAACTATAATTAATCTCATAAATTCCTAACACTCTGCTAATTTTCAATTAACAAACAGTTCATATCCTTGCATTGAAATTAACATTTTCAAATAAGGAGGTGAACCTTTTGTAAAACTTAATTCAGGGCTAACCAAACCCTAACACAACACTAACAATTTTATGGAAAAATAGATTTTAATTTAAAGGAGGATAATAAAATGGGATTAAAAAAATACACAGTAGCAGTCACAGTTCTAATATGTGCCATATTCATTTCTGCCGGTTTTGCTATGGCAGGTAATATTGTAATAAAGGGGTCAACAACAGTCCTGCCTATTGCACAGAAGGTAGCAGAGGCATACATGAAACAGAATCCCGATGTAAAGATAACCATATCGGGCGGCGGGTCAGGAAATGGCATAAAGGCGATAATCGACGGTTCAACCGATATAGCGGACAGTTCAAGATTTATAAAGGGTGATGAAGTCAAGCAGGCAGTAGAAAAGGGTGTTTATCCGGTGCCCTTTGCCATTGCATATGATTGCATTATCCCGATTGTTAATCCGGCAAACAAGATAGAAAATCTTACCATTGATCAGCTCAGGGCAATATACAAGGGCGAGATAACCAACTGGAAAGAGGTAGGCGGCGCTGATGGAAAGATAGTAATTGTTTCCCGTGACACCTCATCCGGCACATATGAGGTTTGGGAAGAGAAGGTAATGAATAAAGAGAGAGTATTTCCGGGGGCACTTATGCAGGCATCAAACGGCGCAATAGTACAGGCCGTTTCCAAGAATAAGAATGCAATAGGGTATATAGGTATAGGCTATATTAATGATACAATAAAACCTCTTATGGTAAACGGTATCAAGGGCACCCCTGAAACAACGCTTGACGGGACATTCCCTGTGAGCAGGGCATTATATATGTTTACAAACGGATGGCCCAAGGGAGATATCCTTAATTTTATTAACTTTGTAATAAACCCGGAAAAGGGGCAGAAATATGTGAAAGAGGCGGAATTTGTACCCCTTTTTTAGTTAACCATTAATGGGGGCTGGCTTTTATGGCCCCCTTAACATAAAAAAATATGAAGCAAAAATATCACAGCGGCGCAGGCAGGAGAAAAAGAGAGAAGATAGTACGCTCTCTCTTTTTTATTGTTGCAATGGCCTCCATATTTACCCTTGCCCTGATAGTAGCCTTTCTCTTCATGGAAGGGCTTCCAATATTCAGCAAGGTTTCAGTAAAGGATTTTATCTTCGGGAAATATTGGTATCCCACTTCTGACCCTGCTGACTTTGGTATTTTTCCTCTAATTATCGCCTCACTCTCAGTAACAGTTCTTTCATCGGTTATATCCATACCCCTGGGGGTCGCCTCTGCCCTTTTTCTTGCAGAGATAGCCTCAAGGCGGGCACGTGAGGTCTTTAAACCTGTAGTAGAGCTGCTTGCTGCCCTGCCCTCTGTTGTTATAGGTTTTTTCGGCATGGTTGTGGTTGCCCCTTTTTTGCAGAATACCTTTGAAATACCCGTAGGGCTGAATCTTTTTAATGCAGCCATGATGCTCGCATTCATGTCTGTTCCAACGATTTGCAGCATAAGCGAGGATGCAATCTTTGGTGTCCCAAAGGAATTAAAGGAGGCATCCCTTGCCCTTGGCGCAACGCACTGGGAGACAATATGGCGGGTTATTATGCCTGCTTCAATCTCAGGTGTATCAACTGCCATAATTTTAGGCATGTCAAGGGCAATAGGAGAAACAATGGTTGTTCTGATGGTGGCTGGAGGCGCTGCGATGGTTCCATCATCCATTTTTGACCCTGTAAGGCCTTTGCCAGCGAGTATTGCCGCTGAAATGGCAGAGGCGCCATTCAGGGGAGATCATTACTATGCCCTATTTGCAACAGGGATCGTACTCTTTTTATTTACCATGTGTTTTAATATGATAGCGGAATATATAGCAAACAGATACAGGCAGGTTGGGGCGGCGACGCTGTAAAAAAGGCATAGGACAAATGGCATAGAATAAAAAAGGCACAGGGCGCAAGGAGAAGAATGAAGAATATCAGAAAAATAAAAAAGGTGAGGAAGATAACACAGGGAATTTTTTTCTCGCTGTTCAAGATAGCTACCCTAATAAACGGCATAGCCCTTCTTGTTGTTATATCTTTTATTGTCATGAATGGATGGAGGGCAATAAACTGGACATTCCTCACCCAGGCACCTTACGATTCAATGACAAAGGGCGGCATCCTGCCCTGTATTGTCGGTACACTGGTTTTGAGCTTAGGATCCATAATCATAGCCCTTCCAATAGGTGTCTCTTCCGCTATTTATCTGAATGAATATGCAAAACCTGGCAAACTGGTGCGGATAATAAGGCTTGGCATAAATAACCTCGCTGGAGTGCCCTCAGTCGTGTTCGGCCTTTTTGGCCTGGCGCTGTTTGTTGTATGGCTGGGATTCGGTGTAAGTATCCTTTCAGGCGCACTTACACTTGCGGCCATGACTCTGCCAGTTATTATAGGCGCCTCAGAAGAGGCATTACGGAATGTCCCCAATACCTACAGGGAGGCCTCTCTCGGGCTTGGCGCTACAAAATGGCAGACCACATACAGGGTTGTCTTGCCATCTGCCCTGCCTGGCATACTTACTGGTGCTATCCTTGGCATAAGCAGGGTGGCTGGTGAAACTGCCCCGATCATGTTCACTGCGGCTGTCTTTTCTACGCCAGCATTGCCAACATCCATTTTTGATGAAATAATGGCGCTGCCTTATCATATTTACGCCCTTGCAACCGAAGGGACAGAGATAGAGGCAACCAGGCATTTACAATACGGGACAGCGCTTGTACTTATTTGTCTTGTGCTTGGTCTCAATCTGATTGCAATAATTTACAGGACAAGGCTAAGAAGAGGGCTGTAACTGATAAGACAGGAGAAAATGATACTCTACAGGTATAAAGTATAATGGACAAAAATGTAAAAATGATGACTCAGGATCTGAATTTTTATTATGGCAGCATCAAGGCGCTCCATGGGATAAATCTTGAGTTTTATGAAAAGAGGGTCACAGCATTGATCGGGCCTTCAGGATGCGGGAAAAGCACCCTTTTAAGATGCCTGAACAGGATGAATGACCTAATACCCATAAGCAGGGTTGAGGGACAGGTGCTGCTTGATAATGAAAATATCTATGAAAAGAATGTAGATGTTGTCTCATTAAGAAGCAGGGTTGGCATGGTGTTCCAGAAACCTAACCCCTTTCCTAAAACCATATTTGAAAATGTGGCATACGGGCTGAGGGTAAATGGCATAAAGGACAGGGGTGAGATAGAAGAGAGGGTGGAAAGGAGCCTTAAGAGCGCAGCCCTGTGGGAAGAGGTGAAAGAGAGGCTGAATGAATCTGCCCTTGGTCTATCAGGGGGGCAGCAGCAGAGGCTATGCATTGCCCGGGCAATGGCTATTGAACCTGAGGTGCTTCTTATGGATGAACCTGCATCTGCCCTTGACCCTGTTGCAACACAAAAAATAGAGGAGCTGATAAATCAGCTTAAGGAGACATACACTATAATAATAGTTACCCATAATATGCAGCAGGCAGCAAGGGTCTCAGACATGACCGCCTTTTTCTATATGGGTAAACTGATAGAGGTTGATGAGACTGATGCCCTGTTTACACGGCCAAAGTTAAAGCAGACATCTGACTATATTACGGGCAGATTCGGTTAAACTGCCCGGAAAAGATTATGTGACAAAAAAATATGACCTGAAAGGAGAAATAAATGCCACCCCGTTTACAGATAGAGATAGAAAAAATAAAAAAACAGATACTCTCCCTTGGTGCTATGGTTGAAGAGCAGCTCAGCAGGGCAATCAGGGCTGTTGAAACAAAAAATCTAGATATTGCAAAGGGTGTTATAGAGTCAGACCGGAGGGTGGATGAAATAGAGGTTGAGATTGAAGAGGAGTGCCTCAAGATACTGGCACTGCATCAGCCGGTAGCGGTTGATCTCAGATTTATTACTGCGGTAATAAAGATAAATAATGATCTTGAACGGATCGGAGACGAGGCGGTGAATATCGCTGAAAGGGTGATATATCTTGGCACAAGGGTGCCGCTTAATGTTACATTTGACTATAGAGAGATGTCTGTTAAGACCATAAAAATGGTAAAGGACAGCCTTGATGCCCTTGTAAACCTTGATCTGGAACTGGCTTTAAGGCTGCGTGATGATGACAATGCAATTGATTCACTTGACAGGGGCTTCTTTCAACAGGTAAGCAACAGCCTGCCTGATAATCCTGAAAATGCGGGATCTTTGATACAGCTTTTTCTCATATCACGCCACCTTGAACGAATAGCGGATCACGCCACAAATATAGCTGAAGAGGTTATTTATCTCATTGAGGGGGTGATTCACCGCCACAGAAGGGAATACAAATAGGCGTATCATCTGGCATTGATGAAAAAAAGTATGACAGAGAAAATAATAGTCCCGCTTATCCTTAAATAAAGCAAAAAGACACGGTCTTTGTGAATCCATAGGCGTTCCGCTCTGTTTTCTGACAATGAAATTCTAAGTCTTGCAAACTCAAAAAGTGAAACCACCCATAAAATCGAGAGCAAATAAAGAAGTATAACCATAACAATTCTCCTTAATAAGAGAGTAAAGATCTTTTGTTTGGGAATTGTTAAAATCCGGTTAGATTGTTATAAGGTTAAATATGGCATGTGATCAAATGCAGGCTTAATGAAAAACATCAGCGGATCACATAATGATTATTTTCTTCTAATACAATAAACGAAAAATATTGTTACAGTATCTATGGGTTATGCTGAAAGATTTTGATCAATCAAAAAATTAAACTCTAATAGCGGAAAGATAAAATGAAAAAAACAAACATAATTAACAGCAAGTTCTTCTCAAACGAAAAATCTAACAGGATCGTTCTTTTTGCTGATCTCAGGGACTCAACAAATATAATGTTGAACTTTGAAAAGGGTTTGTATCGAAAGGCAGGTAAGAGTAGTGATGAGGAGTTCACCTATGAAAGGTTTATAACAGATGTCCATGAAGCAGCCTATCATGAGTTGTATCTTTCACATGAAAATACCTTTGCAGAGATATATGGTGACGGTATCATGGCAATATTCCCGGAAGATAATGGCAAATACATACTGGAAAATATCTATCGGCTCACAGCCGGCATGAGAAGATACAACGAATCATTCAGGGATGAATCTTTACACCCCAAAATAGATATGGGTTGCGGCATTACCATTGGCAGGATTTCATTTACATACTATGCCTTTGATAACAGATACCATGCTCTTGGTCACGCTATCCATGAAGCAGCCCGCATAGAAAGCCTATCAAAGCGTTATGATGCAAGGGTGCTTATATCAGAGTATTTCCTGAATTATATAAGCTGTTATCTGGATGCGGATACAAGGTTTTCTCACCGCTTTATAGACCGCCTTGTTTTATATGGTTTTAAGGAGCCGGTAACACTTTATGAGCTCCTGCTTGATAATGACCCGAGGTTTGAAATCAAGAAACGATCAACCAATTTATATAATCAGGCATATGAAAAGTATTGTAACCGCGACTGGAAAGGTGCAAGGGAGCTCTTTCTTCAAATATACAATGAATATGGTCTTGGCACAGGTTCCATAATGGCCAACAGATGTGAGAGGCTTGCCAGAAATGAGCCTTTGGGTTACTGGAACGGGATATGGGATTCATCAAAAAAATAAAGTTTATGTGTCATTCGATACTAAAATAGCCGTTATTATAGACATGATGTAGATCCCTATATGCGAGGCTATGTGTCAAGTCCTGGACAATTTTATTCTGGCTTGCTTATTGGTCAATCAGACAATTGCTGTTATTCAGGCTGGATGATTATTTTCTATCGTAAGAACGGCCTTTTTTCATCAGGAAATAGCCAGCCGTCAATGAAAGAACAATGGAGGCAATACCAATTAAACTCAAACCATCAATCTCCTTTACATCTAAGATGATCACCTTACGGGCAATCGCTATAATCGCAAACGAGATAACAATCTCATAGTGGGGTTGGTCTTGTGTCATTGGCTTCTTACACTGTTTTGCATGAACAATTCTAATTAATTTCTAACACTAAGTTCACAAAATCAAAACAATTGTTAGCAAGAATGGCTCCCGGTTTAAAAAGAATTCTTTCGGGGAGCTGATGTTCCACATCTTTATATAAAAGCATTCAAAAAGTTATTATTAAAATTAGCTAAAAATGCAGAGAAAAATCAAAATTAAAAAAAAGATTACTTCTGTATTTGCATCTGCTTATATTTT
>CAYWRH010000075.1:0-20402 GCA_964460435.1 uncultured Desulfatiglans sp. | reverse complement strand
GGCCCTTATACAGGCTTCCATTAGGTCATCATATGTCGCTCCCCATGCGGGAGCGTGGATTGAAACCTTTAACACTGTCCTCTGTCCAGTCAACAACAATGCGTCGCTCCCCATGCGGGAGCGTGGATTGAAACTTATCATGCACCTAAAAATAATCAGGCGGAAAGATAGTCGCTCCCCATGCGGGAGCGTGGATTGAAACGGTTTGTGCGGTCTGGGCGGCATTTCTCTGATTGTCGCTCCCCATGCGGGAGCGTGGATTGAAACATGATTTTTTATAAACCATGTACAAAATCAGGAGTGTCGCTCCCCATGCGGGAGCGTGGATTGAAACCGTGAGTGGCGTCATATCTTTAAATTACGCACTGCGTCGCTCCCCATGCGGGAGCGTGGATTGAAACTACACGCCTATTAAACGAATTAAAAGATAAACGTCGCTCCCCATGCGGGAGCGTGGATTGAAACCACTTAGCGAACTTGTCAGGGTTAAATGGGTCAGTCGCTCCCCATGCGGGAGCGTGGATTGAAACTTCTTCCGGATTGTAATAATCACCTCTGGGCCCAGTGTCGCTCCCCATGCGGGAGCGTGGATTGAAACTGTTATTTTGTTTAGATGTTAGTGTCTCCGCCCCCGTCGCTCCCCATGCGGGAGCGTGGATTGAAACTAAATAGGCGCAAGGCTCAAGGCGCAAGGCTAAGGGTGTCTTTCCACGCTGGAGCTAACGAAACAAACCTGCAAAAATCAAAATTAAGGATGTCTTTATCTTTAATTATAAATATGAAATTTTAAGGTTTTCTGATCTTGAATCTCAAATCTGAAATCTGAAATTTTAAGGTGTTCTGATCTTGAATCTCAAATCTGAAATTCTAAGGTGCGGCTCCCCATGCGGGAATGTGGATTGAAACGGATACCAGTCTTGAAATTTATCTAAAAAAGGGCTAAGAATACCTTAACGTATCATTACAGCACAATAAAAATAGCACCATATCAACCGCAACAGGAGGGTTAAGGCGCCTAAATAAAAACATCACAGCTCTTTATCTGAAAGTCTTTCAATGCCATTACCTGTCAGCGCATTTTAAAATATTTTGCGCTATTGATCAGGGAAACCATTTAATACTAAACCAGGGGGTAAGTGTATGAGTGCAGACAAGAAGGCAAAATCCGGATCAACAAGAAGGAAATTTATCAAGGAACTGGCCATTGGCAGCTCAACAATAGCGGTTGCAAGCGCTGTGCCGGGGCTGGCTTCCGAGGCTGAACAGGCGCTTCAGGGTGTTTCCAGAGATACCTCTGATGGAAAGAGCAGGTATGGCAGGTGCATAGTCCCCTTGCCAATCCGCAAGTTCGGTGAGACAGTGATGTTTTCTGCAGGGGCAGAGCTGCTAAATGGTTTCCCATGTAACATTATTTACGCATTCGGCCTCAAGGTTGGCCCATTAGGTTTATCCAGAAAGCCCCATGTGCATGACCATGATGAGGTGATCTACTTCATAGGGTCAGACCCTAAAAGCACTGAGCTGGGCGCAGAGGTGAATTTCAAGATAGGGCCAAAAGGGGAGGAGGAAGACCATATATTTTCCGTGCCCACTGCTGTGGTTATCCCGAAAGGGGTGTGGCACTGCCCGATGGAAACCCTGAAATGCGAACAGCCTTTCCTTTGTATGGCTGTCTCACTCACAAACAGATACAGTATGGAATCATCCAAATAAATGGAGTATCAATAGATAATAGTACATTTTAAATTCAAGGAGGAGATATGGTTCGCAGATATTTTATATTGTTAATATTGTCAGCTTCATTAATCATTAATTGCACATCTGTCATGGCTTCAGCAGAGTGCAGCAGGGCAATGCTTCAGGAGAGAGCAGACAGGTATCTTGATGCGCTGAAAAAAGGGTCACTATCTGTTATGCCTCTTGCGCCGCAGGCAAAGTATATAGAAAACAGGAAAGAGATTCCTTTCAGCGAAGGTATCTTTAAGGAGCCCCTCTCCATAGATTTCAGCCGCAGCCTTTTGGATGTGGATACCTGCCAGAGTTACACGGAGATAATCCATGCAAACGGCAGCCATCCTTATGTGATAGGCACCAGATTGAAGGTGGAAGATGGAAAGATATCAGAGGTGGAGAGCCTTGTCAGCGATGAGAATGACTGGCTCTTCAATGCTAAGGACTATCTTAAATATTCATCAACAGAAAAGTGGGATATTATTCCCCCTGAAAAGCGCATGGACAGGAACGCCCTTATAAAGGTGGCAAGCGACTATTTTGACATATTTCAGGATTATTCGGCATTTGACAAGATACCCTGGGGTATCCCGTGTGTGCGAATTGAGGGAGGGGCCTATACAAATCCAAATAATGACCCTGAACCTTCATGCACAGCCGGTGTTCCAAAGGGTGGCGGCGTTCCAATGACAAACCGGAGCTATCTTGTTGATGTGGATATGGGTTCAGTAGTCGGTTTTGTTGATTTTGGCGGGGCAAAGGGTTTGCCCGATGCCCACACCTTCAGGCTTGAAAACGGGAAGCTCAGATATGTTCACGTGATTACCCTGTGCCCGAATGGATGCCCGAAAATACCAATGCCAAAGGATATGCCTAAATAAAACATGAACAGCAAGGAGGTTTAGATGCCTGGATCTGATAAAAAGCGATTTAACGTTGGCCGGCGTGATTTTATAAAGGCCGTTGCTATAGCCGGAGCAGCTGCGGCTTTGCCTGGGGGTTCTCTTTCCGGCATAGGCCCCGAAGAGGCGCATGGGCAAAAACGGGCAGGGGGTAAAAAAAATATCCTTTGCCTCAGTGACAATCCTGAAACACATGCAAAGTTCATAGAGTCAATAGGGGCTATTCCCGGAACCGCTATCCGGGTTTCTTCCGTCAAGGTCGATTTTAAGAAGCCGGAAGAGATCATCCGGATTATCAAAGAGCAGGAGAAGGATATCCTTGTTTTTATCCTTCCACGTATGACCTTCAGCTTTGGAAAACTGTGTGACGCAATGGAATCACCTGATATCCCCCTTATCGTGCTCACAACAAACCCTGAGCTGATCCCCATTGATGCAAATCTTGCATCATCGTTACGCGGAAATGGCGTCAATGTCACCTTTGCGATTTCACCTGAACAGGCCCTTGAACGCATCAGGATTGCAGCATCCCCTTTGCTGCTTGAAGGTCAGAGGGCGCTCCTCTATGGAAGGCCATTTGATTCCACCACTGTAACATCCCATAACCTGAACGAAGAGATAATATACAGGCGTACAGGTGTAAAAATACAGTTCAGGCCGATTGAGGAGCTGGCAGAACTTTATAAAAAAACAGATGATAAAGAGGCCATAAAAGAGATGGAGCGATGGAAGAGGGAGGCTGCAAAGGTTGAAGGTGTCCCTGATAGGACAATTGTCGATGCATGCAGACTCTATGTCCTGCTGCGATCAATAGCGGATAAAGAGGGGTTAAGCGCCGTATCTGTAGATTGCCTTGGCTTCACCCTGAGCCCTGATCCTGTGTTGCCCTACCCGTGCCTTGCCTTTTCAAGGTTGCGGGATGAGGGTATAACTGCGGCCTGCGAGGCGGATGTGGTCGGCATGCTTTCATCCATGTTTATGGAGCAAATATGCCACAGGTCATCTTTTATGTGCAACCTGATGTCGGTTAATCCCGCTGGTTCCAGAATTACCGTGAGTCACTGTGTTGCGCCGTTAAAGCTCAATGGCCCTGATGCACCGCATCTGAAATACAGGCTCCACTCCTATCATGGATTCGGCAAAGGGGCAGTGCCTGAAGTGGAATTTCCCATAACCAGTCAGGTGCTGATCGGCGGGTTCAGCAAGGATTTGAAAGATTTCACCCTGTGGCCCGGGCAGATTGAGAGTCAGGTAAAGGACACTGAAAAGGCAAAGTCAAAGAGCGGACCTATAAACACTGCCTGTGCTAATACGATGGATATAAAAATCAGGGATACTGGGAGGTTCATTCAAAAGATACCCGGGCTTCACCAGGTTATTGTGCTCGGCAATTACACCGCCGCTATTGAAAATGCGCTGACTGGAATGAATGTAACACTTAACGGGCCAATGGATTTTACGCCGTTTGCTTAGGGCATTAAAATATCAACCATTAATTCAAGGGAGGCAAATATATGAGTTCTGACATTAACAGAAAAGAGGGCGCCACACGAAGGGTATTTATGAAGGAGATAACCGCAGGCACAGCAGGCATTCTCATGACAGGCATGTTTGCTGCCGCCTTTATGCCCGCGATGAAAAGCTTTGCTCAAACAGCGGGCCCCATTGATCCAAAGGCGCCAGAGGGATCAAAATATCGCAAATGTTTTTTAAACGAATTGACCAAAGAAGAAAGGGATATAGGTTTTGGCGCAAGCCCCATGTTTGTTACCTTTGCGGATAATGACATCATGGAGGGAAGCCAGTATTTTTCGGTAATGTGGATGGGCGAAAGATCAAACAAGATGCTGGGGCATGGTCCACATACCCACCCTGTGCCTGAAATGCTGATAGCGATAGGCTCTGATCCCAAAAACCCGGAGGATCTGGGAGCAGAGTTTGAGATGTTTATGGGAGAGGAGATGGAAAGGCATATTATTACCAAATCAACCATGATTTTTATCCCTCCAAACACAGTGCACTGCCCGTTTAATATTAACAGGGTGACAAGACCATTTTTGTTTATGCAGTCACACTATGGCGGCAAGCTGACCGAGAAAGCGAGAAGAGACCTTGTGCCAGAGGATATGAGAAACAAGTACATCTTTATAGATATGGACGGCTCTTCAGAAAAGAAATAGACTGAAGGCGGCAATCAGGTGAGAGCCCATCCGGAAAAAGAAAATTCTAAATGGAGCTTTCAGCGGTCAGCATTCAGCAAAGTTATAATTTGGAAATTGCTGAAAGCTGATTGCTGACAGCTTTCAGCAGAAACGCACTGTTTTTTTATGGAGACTATTCAGATCTGTGGCTGAATAAAAACGGGTGTTTAAGAGAGATCATCATACATAGTCGTTTATGGCCTTATCCTCCGGGTTATTCAGATCAAATGAGCAATACTCCACGTTTACAAAATTATCCTTGATGTTTCTCACAAAGACCTGTTTTTTGATATGGGTCTTCTCCTGGTTATCCAGATTGAATTCCACCTCTACTATGTCGCCCTTCTGAAACAGGGGTTCTGTAAGCATCTTGAATTTGAGGCCGCCCTTGGATATATCAAGGACTGTCAGGATGCCAGCCTGATCCTCTCCAAACAGGGATATGTAGGTAAATTTTCCGGGCAGCATTGTATCTTTTCTGAAATATTTTCTTCTCTCAAGAAGCACCTCGTAAACATTTCCGCATTTGCATTTGATCTTCAGCTTAATAGAGACCTCAAGCTTTTTATACTTGGAGACATCAGCCTCCTTTGAGACATGACATTTCGGGCACTCGAAAAGTGCGGTGTTTTTATCCGAGAGAAATATCTTCTGAACCGGTTCGTTTTCCATCAGCAACCTCTGTCAACCTATTTTCACTTCCCTGATTTCAGGGATCAGGATATTTATTACCAGAAAGGCCAGTAAATATAATGAACCTGCAATGGCAAAGAGTATAAAATAACTGCCGGTAAATTCAAGTATAAAACCTGCTGCGCTCGCAATAAACATTCCTCCTATTGCCCCGAATGTGCCGCCCATGCCCACCACTGATGCGACTGCCTTTCTGGGGAATATATCCGACACCGTGGTAAAGAGATTTGCCGACCAGCCCTGGTGGGCCGCTGTTGCAAGGCTTAAAAGGGAAACTGCTGCCCAGACATTTGAGACCCTTGATGCAAATATAATGGGCACAGCGCACAGGGCGCAGACAAGCATGGCTGTTTTCCGGCTCCTGTTTACTGACCACCCTCGTTTCAGGAGAAATGAAGAGAGCCACCCGCCTGAAATACTCCCGACATCTGCCATAAGGTATATTATTATTAAAGGGGCTGCAAATTGATTTATTGTAAGGCCATGTTTTTCATGAAGGAATTTGGGTATCCAGTAGATATAAAACCACCATGCAGGGTCGCTTAAAAGCTTGCCAAGGGCAAATGCCCATGTGCCCCTGTATTTAACCAGCATTTTCCAGGGTATTTTAACCTGTGTATCAGGGGGATCTGACTGGATATAAAGAAGCTCAGCGCTGCCCACATATTTACTGTTGTGAGGCGTGTCATAAAACCTGAACCAGAATATGAGCCAGATGAATCCTGCGGCGCCTGTTAATATGAATGCCTCCTGCCAGCCCCACAGGTCAGTAATAAGGGGGACAACAAGGGGCGCCAGGATTGCGCCTGCATTTGAGCCGGCATTAAATAGACCTGTTGCAAATGCCCTTTCCCTTTTGGGGAACCATTCGGCAACTGTTTTTACGGCAGCAGGGAAGTTGCCCGCCTCAAAAAAGCCCAGGAAAAACCGGGCAATGCCAAAGCCAAAGGCTGAACCTGCAAGCGCATGGCCGATAGCGGCAAAACTCCATCCTGTAAGAGAGGCTGCATAACCCTTTTTTGTGCCGAATATATCCATTAGTCTTCCTACCAGAAGAAGGCCAATGGCATAGGCGGCAGTAAAGGCTGTAACAATATAGCCATATTCTATCTGGCTCCACCCTATATCTTTTTCCAGAACAGGGGCCAGTATGCCTATCACCTGCCTGTCCACATAATTGATGGTGGTTGCAAAAAAGACAAGGGTTACAATCACCCACCTGAAATGGCCGATATTTTTCGCGTCAGTTTTATTTTTTTCAGGTTCTGAATACATGTAATCCCCTGTTAAAGGTTAAGTGAACGTATAATCCCCAGTTCAAGCCCCTTGAGTTCAGACAGCCCCTTCATGCGGCCCAGCAGTGAATAGCCGGGGTATATGCCCTTTTTATCAAGTTCAAAGAGCATGAGCTGGCCATGATCAGGCCGAACCGGCATTACAGGGCGTCCCACGCCTGATTGTTCTCTGCCTTTCTGTTCGATAAGCAGCTCTTTCATAATGGCATACAGGTCAATATCACCCTCAAGGTGGGGTGATTCGATAAAATTGCCAGCTTTGTCCCTTTTAATGTTTCTCAAATGGGCAAAATTGATTTTACCAGCAAATGCCCTTGCCATACTGATAAGGTCATTATTAAGGCCTGCCCCAAGGGAGCCAGTGCAAAAGGTTATGCCATTATGTATGGAATCATATGCCCCAAGAAGCCTTTCAATATCCTCTCTGGTGCCTGCCACCCTGGGCAGCCCCAGCAGTGTCCAGGGCGGGTCATCCGGGTGTATTGCCATGAACAGACCACACTCTTCAGCAACAGGGGCAATCTCCCTGATAAACCTGTAGAGGTTCTCCCTTACTAAATCCTCACCAATGCTGTTATACTCAATGACCGCATTTTTGAAATCATTAAGTGACAGGGTGAAAAGTGAGCCTGGCAGACCAAATAGTATGGTCTTTATAAGGCGCTCCTTTTCATCATCATTCATATTTTTATAGTATATTTCTGCGTCAGATAAAATTTCAGGGGAGTAATCCTTTTCTGCTCCCGGTCTTTCAAGTATAAATAGATCAAATGCGGCAAATGTCTTTTGATCAAACCTTGTGGTTATTGTACCCTCTTTTGTCACCACATTAAGGTCAGTGCGTGACCAGTCCAGCACGGGCATGAAATTGTAACATATGGTCATGATGCCGCATTGCGCAAGGTTTTGCATGGACTCTTTGTATTTTCTCACAAGTTCATTGCGTAAAGATGTGCCCTTCTTGATATCTTCATGCACAGGCAGGCTTTCAACAACAGACCATGTGAGCCCTGCCTTTTCAATCTCATGCCTTCTCAGCATGATTTCCTGGACGGTCCATATCTCACCAACAGGGATATGGTGCAGGGCGGTTACTATGCCTGTAACGCCAACCTGTTTTATCTCCCTCAAGGTTATCGGGTCATTTGGGCCGAACCACCGCCATGTATGTTCAAATGCCATATCTGATCTATACCCCGCTGAATGAGCTGAAACCGCCATCAATGGGAATAATGGCCCCTGTTACAAATGCGGATGCATCGCTTGCCAGCCAGATAACAGGGCCAACCATCTCTTCCGGTTCGCCAAACCTCTTGAATGGGGTGAGGCTGATGATGGATTTGCCCCGTTCAGTGAGTGACCCGTCTTTATTGGTTAAAAGCTCTCTATTCTGGTTTGTGAGAAGAAAGCCCGGAGCGATTGCATTGATTCTTATGCCACTGCCGAATTTACCGGCCAGTTCAACAGCCATCCATCTGGTGAAATTATCAACCGCTGCCTTGGCAGCGGAATAGCCCACCACCCTTGTTATTGCCCTTATTGATGCCATTGATGAGATGTTGATTATGGATCCCCTGCCATTTTCTGACATGGATTTTGCAAATACAAGGGTAGGTAGAACAGTGCCGGTAAGATTGAGCTCTGTAACCTTTTTAAATGCATCCATATCAAGGTCAAAGATACTCTGACTGACATTAATGGTTGCGCCAGGCATGTTGCCTCCGGCAGCATTAATCAGCACATCAATTTTGCCATATCTTTTGAGTATTTCCTGATTGACCTGTATGAGCCTTTCCCGGTCAAGCACATCACACTGAAATGAGGTGATCTCATTTTCACTGGTTTTCAGGGCATTAACCCTCTCTCTTAAGCTGGCCTCACTCCTTCCAATTATGATTACCTTTGCCCCTGCGCTTACAAAACCCTTTGCAAGCGCTCCGCCTATTATTCCTCCTCCGCCGGTTATTATAACGACCTTCTCCCTGACGCTGAACAGTGAACTGATATATTCCATAACTTTACAATCCCGCTTATTTATTTTAAGAAAACTGCTGCCAGACTATTCATACTCATTGGGCACAGCGCAGATTATTACAAATGGGCTCTTTTCAGAGCTGTTTTTAAACTGATGCCTTTCATCAGGCAGGACAAGTGCAAAATCACCGGTTTCAAGCGGGTGGCCGCTCCCATGTTCATCAACAAGCACGCCCTGACCGCTTATCACATAATTTAAGTGCTCAAAACCGTGGGTGTGAAAGGGCGTGTGCCCGCCCGGCTCTATGGTAAAGACCCTGAAGCAGAAGGATGGCGTTCCATCCTTTTTTGATAAGGGCACCTGTTTAAAAACCCGCTCAGCCCCTGCCATTGTCATCTTTACCTTCTCTATATCATTCAGTCTGACAGTCTTCATTTCACACCCCTTTGATTGGTTTAAGGCTAAAATACATTTCCATTTAATCTGTGTCAATAAAGCATATGCACTAAAACTAAAGATTGACTGATTAAAATATTGGGTTATAAAGAATCTAAATAATAAGGCCCGTAACAGATGATGAAAAATTAATCACCATTATACAGGGAGGTAACCCATGCAAAGAATTACACAACCCTATTTTATCCTGTCACTAATCTTCTTTATCTTTAACTTTTCAACCGGGAGCTATGCCCAGGTGATTATGGAGGGGCATGCGCCTGTTCCTGAAGAAGTTGCCATTCCAAGGCCATCAGAGAATGAGGTGAAGATTGCAAGGGAGGCGCTTAACAGATTTCTGGAGACAGCTGAGCCGAGGGTCAAGGAGATAAATACAAAGTACCCCGGTCTTATTTCAGTTACTGTGCCCCGTGACAATACCGCAACAATCCCGGCCCTTATGCCATTTTTCCAGATGCAGCACCAGGCCAACCTTGAGATTGCCAGAAAGGGGGATATAGACCTCCTGTTTTTGGGCGATTCCATAACAGACTTCTGGCGCAATGCCAATGCGCCTTATGCAGGCAAGCCTGTTTTTGATAAATATTTCGGCAATATGAAGGTGGCTAATTTCGGGATAGCAGGAGATACCACCCAGGGCGTGCTTTTCAGATTGCAGAATGGCGAGGGCAAGGGATTCAGCCCGAAGCTCATCATGCTTATGATTGGCACTAACAATACCATGCAGAATACAGGCCCTGAAATAGCAGAGGGCGTTGGCGCTGTTGTCCTTGAGCTTAAAAAGGATTTTCCTGCTTCAAGGATCCTGCTCCTTGCCATCTTTCCAAGGGATAAACCGGGCGACCAGGTTCGTAAAACCATTGATGATGTGAACAGCAGGATAGCAAAACTGCATGATGGCAAAAAGGTCTTTTATCTTGATATAGGCCAAAAATTTCTTGATGAAAATGGCTTTATACCGCAGGATATCATGAGCGATGCCCTTCACCCCACAACAAAGGGTTATGAGATATGGGCAGAGGCGGTTAAGGGGCATATAGAAAAACTGATGAAGTAGGCCTGGATTAAAAGGAGGCATAAACATGCATAACACCAGCCCTGAATCATTTTTATTAATATTCGTGATTGCTTCTATCATTATTACAGGTATATATCCATTAAAGGTATGGGCAGGGAAAGGCTCTGGCCCGTCTGAAACAGTATCCCTTGAGTCCCGCTTGAAAAGGCTGGAAGACCGGGAAGAGATAAGAGGGCTTTTAATGGATTATGGGCGCTTTCTGGACAGGAGGGATTTCAAATCCTTTTCTGAACTTTTTGCAGCAGCAGAAGGGGAATGGGTCGGCGGGTTTGGCAGTGCAAAGGGATCTAAAGCTATCTGCGAGCTGATGGAAAGAACTATCGGTAAAGATGCTTCAATAAGCCAGTCTGTGCATCTCTTTACAAATGAAACGATTCAGGTGGAGGGCAGCAGGGCGAGCGCTCTAACCAAATGGATATTTGTGGTTACAGGCGAATCTGATCGTCCACAACCCTATTTTATCGGTCATTATGAAGACACGATGATAAGAGAGAAGGGTCGATGGAAATTCCTGCGCCGGGTTGTTCATTCAGATATACCGGCGGATGATAAGGTGAAAAATGGAGAAAAATAATTTTGACTGAATATAGAGTTTTTTTTCATCAGCGGCTAATCGTGAGGCCGCTAATAATACAGGTTAAAGTGTTAATAAAAAAAAGCTTGCAGCCATCTCAACTGGATTGGTAATAAATTGGGCTGAGATTCAATAATAGAGGGGGGTATCACCCGATTTGCATTCAGTCAGGGTATTTCAGCGCCTCATCTTTTTATCCCTTCGAGTGCAGGCTCTTCACCATTTATAATGGGAAGGATACACCCCTTTAAAAAGTATTCTATGCCTGCCCTGTTGAAGTGCATATGGTCATAATAGTATCTTTTATCCTGCATACATGATGCGCAGTTGAAATAGTCAACAACATCATCACTTTCAGCAGTATCCCTTAAAAAATTATCAACCTCCTTTAGCCCCGGGAAATCCTTCATGAGAAGGGGCAGCATGACGTATGTAATATGCCCGTTATTTTCCCTTACCAGCCGGTTAATATCCTTTGCTACATGGCCATAGGCAATAAAGCTGTCCCGGTCATATTCGCTGAGATAATATCTCCTTGCCTCTTCAATCTTGTTATTATCAATTTTACGGAGTGTGCCCCTGGTCAGACCTGGAGAACCATACCTTGAGATCCCTTTCCAGTCTGTAACAGTGATCATCTTCAGGTATGAAAATATTCTGTCCAGCGGATAGCGGTCACGGACAAGCTTCATGAAGATAAAAAGTTCAAATGGTTCATCCTTTAGGAAAAAATCATTGTTTTCATTATTGATGGATGAATAAAAGATAAAGGGATCAACCAGGTAAATCACATGATCAATTGTGTTGCCCTGATTAAGGAAAAAGGAGAGGTGAACCTCGGCTGGCATAAGGCCTCCTCCGCCACCCTTTGAAAGGTTTGCCACCTTTCTATTTAGAATCCGCTCAATCATCTCATGATTTCCGTCACGGGAAAACACACGTCCCCTTGATGTGCCCAGAAATACAACAGGGTAGTGTTCATTTTCACCATAAGTGAGGAGGTTTGATTCACTCTCTTCATATGATAGGTGCATATCCCTGTGGCGGCCTGAAAAAGAGAAAAGCAGAATTGTCATGATGCAGAGATTAAGCCCCACAAAGGTAAATAATTTAATAATAAAAAGAGCTGCTTTCATATTTGATTATTTAATAGCCCCATCTTGCTAGAACTGGAAATAAATAAATTCCTGCTTTACACCAAAGACCGCTGAAAGAAAAACTGCCCATGTAAAGATGATATAGACAGCCCAGCGGAAGAAAAGAGGAAACCTCGCCATCTGCTTATCTATCCATCCCTCTCTCTCGAAACTTTCTACGGTAAAAAGAAAAATAATCATGCACACCAGAAGAATAAATGCGGGAAGGTCAACCACGCCTGATATCGCATGGTTAAGAGTTCTAATATCCCAGTGAAATAACATCCTCCTGATATAATGAAAGGCGCTGCCTATTGAATCGGCCCTGAAAAATATCCATGCAAAGGAGACAAAAAGGAATGTCCGGATCATTTTAATCATATGATACAGCCCTGATAATCTGTTTTTAAAAAATCTTGCACCTATAGCCTCCCGCCAGGGCCCTGTGATATTTTCAGCTATAAGTATCATACCGTGAATGGCGCCCCAGATCACAAATGTCCAGTTTGAGCCATGCCACAGGCCGCTTATAAGAAAGGTGATAAAGATATTAAAATGCCAGCGCCATTTTGAAACACGGTTTCCGCCTAACGGGATATAGAGGTAATCGCGGAACCAGGTTGAAAGGGAGATATGCCATCTTTGCCAGAAATCCTTAAGGGATGTGGCAAAACATGGGTGCCTGAAATTTTCCATGAGGTCATATCCCAAAATGCGGGCGCTTCCCCTTGCCATGTCTGTGTAACCTGAAAAATCACAGTATATCTGCACAGAATAGAAAAGGGCCGCCATAACAAGAGGGATAGCGCCATAGTCATCAGCATGGTTATGCACCCTGTTCACATAAACGGCAAGGTGATCTGCTATTACTATTTTTTTTACAAGTCCCCACAGCATAAGGCGCATTCCCTCTGTTGCCATCTGATAGTTAAACTGATGATCACTCCTTATCTGGGGCATAAGCAGTCTGGCACGATTAATCGGGCCTGACATGATCTGTGGCCAGAAGGAGGTGAACAGTGCAAAGATGCCTAAATGGGGTTCTGCACTGACCCTGCCACTATATACATCAAACAGATAGCCTAAGGACTGGAATGTATAAAATGAGATGCCAACCGGAAGCAGTATGGACAGGATCGGGATATCAGCCGCTATGTTTATTGACTTAAGCATCTGTGTCGCTGTATGGCTGAAAAAATTAAAATACTTGAATAAAAAAAGTATCCCGATGTTAAAGAGAACCCCTGTAAAGATGTATGGCCCTCTTTTATCCTTATTACTCACCCTGGACATGAGGATGCCCAGGAGATAGTTAATGAGGGTTGATCCTGCAAGCAGGAATATGTATTCAAATTTTGCATAGCCATAAAATAGATAGCTCGAAACAAGCAGCAGCTGCCATCTGAACCTGTTAGGGGCGCTGTAATAAACTCCGGTGAGGATTATAAAAAAGAGGGCAAATTGTAATGATGTAAATGGCATGTTTGTCCGTGGTCATCTAAAGGGTGTTTCAGGGATATTCATGAATCAGGGCAATACAGGAATCGGTAAAAGAACCCTGAAGGTTGTCCCTTTTCCTGGCATGCTTTCAACCCTGATGGTTCCATTGTGTGCTTCTATTATACCTTTGACTATTGATAATCCAAGACCTGTCCCCATAACCTTTCTGGTTTTAGGGTCCTTTACCCTGTAGAATTTATCAAATATCTTGGGTATCTCTGATGCAGGTATCCCAACGCCATTATCTGTCACCATGATTTCCAGAAGATGGCTCAGACATCTGGCCTTCACTGTTACAACGCCTCCATCAGGTGAGTAGTTAATTGCATTGGTCAAAAGATTATTGATCACCTCCGAGATCCTTTCAGGGTCTAGCTGAACAGGCTTGAGATTGGCAAATTCATGTTTCAGGGTGATGCCGCTCGCCTCTGCCCTCTGTTCAAGAAGGGCAATTGTATCAAGTATAATCTTTCCTATATCGGTTTGAGTATGATGATGCGCCTCTTTTTCAGACTCTATTTTTGCCATATCCAGCAGATCATTGATCATATCAAGAAGCTGGTCCAGCTTCTCTCTTCCTCTTTCAAGGAATTCTGCCTGCTTTTGAGTGAGAGGCCCGGCTAGACCTTCCAGCAGCACACTGTTCTGCTGCCTGATTGCTGATATGGGGCTCCTCAGTTCATGTGCAACCATATTGACAAAATCCGATTTCATGGCATCTAATCTTTTAAAGGCGGTAATATCCTCAAGCACTGTGACTGTGCCTACTACAGAGTTGTCAGGGCCATAAGCCGGCGCTGAAATCGCCCTGAGTATATTTTTTTTGAGTTCTATCTCCTGGGAGACTGCCCTTCGCTCAGGAGATTCCTCAGACTGAATATCATTAAGGGTCCTGAGCAGCCTTTCATCCTTGATGACCGCTGTTACAGGAATGGGTGAATCCACATGCTCAGTGATTTCAAGCAGCCTCATGAGGGCGGGGTTATAGAGCACAATCTCCATATTCCTGTTTGTAACCATAACACCGTTAGCCATGCAGTTTATGATGGTTTTAAGTCTGCTCTTCTCAAGGGTCAGGTCATATAGGTTGCGGATATTTTCCTCTTCATACTGCCTTGCCTTGAGTTCCAGAGCCCTTTTTTCCGATGCCCTTTTTACAGTAACAAGAAACTGGTCCATCTGGAAAGGTTTTGTAATGAAGGAAAATGCCCCGTTTTTCATGCATTCAACAGCGGTATCTATAGTGACATGGCCAGTTATAATGATTACAGGGATATCAGGATAGAGCCTGTAGGTCTGCTCCAGCACCTCCTCTCCGCTCATGACAGGCATTTTCAGATCAAGGAGCATCACATCCACCGGCTCCTTTTCAAGTAATGAGAGCGCCTCCTCGCCGTTTTCAACGCATATTACCTCATATTCATTATCGGCAAGGATACGACGGCAGCCATCCCTTATCACCTTTTCATCATCCACAACAAGTATTCTGATCTTTTTATCCATGATTAATAAGGTCCGTGAATAGAGGTTATTCCCTCTGCTGATCAACAAATCCCATCGGGAGTTCTATGGTAAACACAGTGCCTTTACCGGGTTCACTGTCAACTGTGATGCTACCGCCATGAAGCTGGAGTATGTTTTTTGTTATGCTCAGCCCCAGACCTGTCCCCTTGCCAACAGGCTTTGTAGTGAAAAATATCTCGAATATCTTGTCTTTCAGTTCATCAGGTATGCCAGGGCCTGTGTCTGCAACCTTTATTATAAAATACTCCCTCTTGTAATCAAATCTTACATTGATCTTGAGCTGACCCTTGCCCTCCATTGCATCTGCCGCATTTATAAAAAGGTTTGTAAAGACCTGCTGCAACTGACCCATGTCAGCGGCAATTGAGGGCATATTTGCATCTATCTCCTTTATAATATCCACATTCTGGAACAGGGGCTGATTAATAAGGAGGTTCAGGGATTTGTCTATCAGGATAGCAAGATTAAAGGATGTAAACTTGCCGACAGTCTGTCTGCTGAATTCAAGCAGGTCAGATACAATCTTTTTACATCTCAGGGTCTGGTCTATTATCTCCTGGATATCCTCTATGTTCTGTCTGTTTTCTGACTCAAGCCGCATCAGATTCTTTTTTATGAGTTCAGCATATATCATGATGCCTGAAAGGGGGTTATTGATCTCATGCGCAACACCGGCGGCCATCCTGCCGATGGATGCGATCTTTTCAGACCTGACGAGCTGAAAATGGGCCTCTTCCAGATTCTTACGCATTTCAAGTATTTCACGCATATCTGTAAAGACACCTACGCTCCCGACCTCTTTTCCATCGATTACTATTATGGATGCGCTCAATGTTACAGGTATCTCTTCACCGGTTATTGTTTTTATGGACCAGCTGGTGGGGTTCAATTTTCCTTTAGGGCCGTACTTGCCGCTCCTCATCTTGATCAGGTTTTCCCTTGCAGTCTCCATATCGCAAAAATTGCTTATATGACCATTCCTGACCATCTCCTCAGCCTTGAAACCGGTGAGCCTCTCCATCCCTTCATTGAAGAGAAGTATCTTTCCCTTCGGGTTTACAACAATAATGCCGTCCACTGTGCTCTGTATCACATTTTGTAAAAATGTATTTGATTTCTGGGCCTCCTGCTCGAGCCTTACCTTTTCTGTAACATCCCTTGATGCCTCAAGGATCTGGACTATCTCGCCTTTGTCATTATATATGGGCGTAAGGGTAACAACCTCAAACCTGCTATTGTTAAAAGCATCAACATACTCCTCTATTGTGCTGTAGATGCCTTTTTCCCTGATCTCATCCATATACCCGTCAATATAGCATCTGCCATTTTCACCTGTGCAGGGGCGGTTCCTGTATGGGCCGAAATCAATATCATAACAGTGTTTGCCATATGCCTTGTCTTCAGTAAGATGATAGGCATCTAAAAAGGTCTTATTCACTGTCTCTATTGTTTTATCCATGTTCACTACCATGATCCGGTATGGGAGGTAATCAGGAATCAGTTTGGATTTTTTGCTCATCCGTGAGATATAATCCCCGAATTTTTTTTCAAGGGACTCGGTCTCAACCTCATTCTGTAAAAGTCCCCAGAGCAGGAGGCTTGCAAAGTGGTCAAGAAAGGATATGGAGGTGGGCTTTGCATCAACGATGCTTTTAACCACATCAAGTGAGCCGGTTAATTCTATTATCAGATTGAGGCCTTCAATATTAAAGAGGTCATGATAGTCATTTGAGGTAAAAAGGCCCTTTTCTCGCGCAAGGGTAATGCCCGGCGCATCAGGATTAATATCCACAACCCCTGCGATCTCCATCTTAAGCCTGGTTAAAGGTATCTCCTCCAGGATTTTGAGGATGCTGTAGCATATCTTTCCGCCGCCAACAATACCGGCCTTGAAATATATCTCGGAGAGGTCTTTCCTTATGGAGCTGCCTGTCTCACTGAGCATCCTTGCAAAGGTGTTTTTGTCCTGTTTGTTTTCCAATTATTCTACCGGCCTTGGCAGTACCTTTGCCCTTTCTGCGATTTCAGGCACCCTGTGTTCCCACTCAATGGCCATGAGATGCACACCTGCTATGCCCTTCATCTCCTTGAACTCCTCTATCTGTTCAACAACAATCCTGATCCCCTCATCAGCCGCCTTGCCTGGCCCGGCCCCCTTGAGCCTGTCTATAAGGGATTCCGGCACATCCATGCCAGGCACCGATTTTGCCATGTACCTTGCCATGCCCACGCTCTTTAATGGTGATACCCCTGCAAGTATATAACATTTTTCATGCAGGCCCATATCAACAACCCTTTTCATAAACTCCCTGAATTTATCCATATTGTATATACACTGGGTCTGAATAAAATCGGCACCGGCATTTATCTTGTTTGCGAGCCTGTATGGCCTGTATTCAAAGGGGTCTGCAAACGGGTTTTCTGCCGCGCCTATAAAGAGCCTTGGCGCACAGTCTATCACTTCCCCATTCATAAATTTCCCCTCATCCCTCATCTTTTTTGCAAGGGCTATAAGCTGCATTGAGTCAATGTCATATACATTCTTTGCTTCAGGGTGATTTCCAAAACTCTGATGATCGCCTGTGAGGCACAGGATATTACGTATCCCGACAGTATATGCCCCGAGTATGTCGCTCATCAAGGCAAGCCTGTTTTTGTCGCGGCATACCATCTGAAAGTTGGGTTCCATTCCTTCACCGATAATGACTGTTGATGCTGCCCAGCTAGACATCCTTACAACAGCAGTCGGGTTGTCAGTAACATTCACTGCATCCACCATGCCTTTAAGGTGATTTATCTTTTCTTTCAGATGTTCTGCATTTGCCCCCTTTGGCGGGCCGCATTCCCCTGTAAAGGCAAAGTGCCCTGCCTTAAGCACCTTTTCCAGATTGCTTCCTGATTTGAATTCGCTCATATGGCAATATCCTCCCTGATGCTTCTGCGGGGGCCGCCATCCTTTGCTGTTCTCCAGTCCTTGGCAGGCCTGCTAGAGAGCAGATCACTCAATCTCCCCTGTTTTATCTTTTTCATAACAATGGTGTCCCATATGCATTCAGTCCCTTTTGACACCTCGCACTTACCATTTGAAGAACCCCCGCACGGGCCGTTCAGCAGGCTTTTTGAGCAGCGGGCCACAGGACACAGCCCATCATAGTAATGAACCACGCAGGTTCCGCACCCGGCGCATCTCTCTTCCCATACGCCATGCCTTACAGCGCCCCCGAATGATGTTGTATTAACAGCAGGATAAACCCTTGCGTCAGGATATCTTTCAGAGAGAAACTGCGGCCCCACGCCGCAGGCCATTGTCAAAATTGCCTCATAGCCGCCAATTATATCCCTGACCATATCGACATATTCGGGGTCACACTGCCTTTCAAGGGTTTTTTCATCTATCTCGATCGGGTTTCCTTCCCTTTTTCTTGCTATCTTAATAATACTTGCAAGTATACCGACCTCCTTTGCCCCGCCGATATTACATACTGTAACACAACCTTTGCAGCCGAGCAGGAGCACCTTTTTATATTCCTTCACCATATCAAGTATCTCTGGTATGGGTTTTCTGTCAGCAATTATCATATAAGAACCTCTTTTCCTGATAATTAAGTTTTTTCACATATTAAGGTTATCAAATATTATATTAGCGGATTGGAAGTCAAGTTTGAACAGGTCTCACGCCAGATTTTGTCTCTACTGCTTTTATCTCTTGACATATCACCGGATAAAATATTATGAGAAATCCACTCCATAATTATTATTGATTGATAAATAATACATAAAATAAGCTGATTTAGCATAAATAATTAACAGACTTTTTAAAAAAATTAAACCATTGGCGGAGGAATGATCTTATGTTGACAAGGGCCTATATCCCGTATAAAGGTTACTACTCGACTCCATTCTGTAAATGGCAGGGGCAGCTTTCAACCTTCAACCCTATTGTTCTTGGCGCTGAAACCGCAAAAAGGTGGTTTGCCCACGCAGGCATTGACCCTGCGGTGCTGGAATACCTCTATTATGGGGCAACGGTTGCCGCTAACAGGATGTTTTATGCCCACACCTGGTCAGGCGCAATCCTTATGGATGGCAAAAAGGATATACCCGGGCTCTATGTTCATCAGGCATGCACAACCGGCGCAACATGCATACATCTTGCCGCATTAAATATCGAGGCAAAGATATTTGATACAGCATTCACACTCATGTCTGACCGCATGTCAAACGGGCCTCACCTTGTATGGCCCAACCCGAACGGCCCCGGCGGTGAGGTTATCTCGGAAAACTGGAACATGGATAACATAAATAATGACCCTTCAGGCGGTCTCAAGATGATACAGACAGCGGAACTTGTTGCAAAAGAGGCAGGCATAACAAGGGAGGAGTGTGATGAGCTGACTCTAAGGCGATATGAGCAGTACCTTGACTCAACGGCAGACAACAGGGCGTTCCAGAAGAGGTTCATGTTCCCCGTTGAGGTAACTATCTCAAAGAAAAAGACGATTCTTGTTGAAGAGGATGAAGGCATTACACCCACAACTGCCGAGGGGCTTAAGGGGCTAAGGCCTGTTGAACCGGGCGGTGTGCTTACATACGGCACCCAGACCCATCCTGCAGATGGCAACTGCGGGTTTATCGTAACCACCAGAGAAAAGGCAAAGGAGCTGAGCAAAGACCCTGGCCTTGAGATAAAGATAGTATCATACGGTTATGCAAGGGCAGCAAAGGCCAGGATGGCAGCAGCCCCTGTGCCTGCCGCGTTAAAGGCACTTGAGCAGGCAGTGCTCAGGATAAATGATATAAAGGTTATAAAAACCCATAACCCCTTTATCGTAAATGACCTCAACATGGCAAAAAAGATGAATATTGATGCCATGTCCATGAACAACTATGGCAGTTCCCTGATATATGGTCACCCCCAGGCCCCCACAGCAGGCAGGCTTATCTGTGAACTGATAGAAGAGCTTGTTATCAGGGGCGGCGGATACGGCCTCTTTACCGGGTGTGCAGCAGGGGACACAGGTGCATCACTGATTGTTAAGGTCGGGTAACTTTTTTTTTATTGATGTTTTTCGGAATAGTCTCCATCATACTACGGACCAGACTTTGACTTAAAAAGGGGTGAATATGAAACAGATAATTTCGTTATTTTTACTTCTTGCGATGCTGTTTTTTTTAACAAATTGTAATAACAGAACACACTTTAATAATTATTTAAATAGTCCTCCGCTTGCAAATCAGTACGCTGCTAACGGTAACATTTTAACGAATAATAAAAAGTATGATGAAGCAATATCATATTTTAATAAAGCCATCAATTTAGATCCTAAGAATAGTATA